>NZ_CAMLDV010000013.1 GCF_946478835.1 uncultured Bdellovibrio sp.
GAGTGGGAAAAACAAATTATCTATCCCATCAAGGACAGCCCTCGCGGTGCTACAATGCAAAAACGCCACGAGTTCTTTCATAAAACAGTGGGAGAGATATTTAACAAGATTTATGAAACTCGACCTTATCCCGACGACATCATCCATGTCAGTTGCACGGGATATATTTCTCCGAGTGCTGCGCAAATGGTGGCCGTGCGCGCTCCGAAAAATGTAACGGTGACTCATTCCTACCATATGGGTTGTTATGGAGCTTTTCCCGCTTTGCGAATGGCTTCGGGATTTCTAAGCAGCACCGACGTTCTTGGCAATAAAAACTCAGTGGATCTAGTTCACACAGAACTTTGCAGTCTGCATTTAAATCCACAAGATCCGACTTTGGAACAAATGGTGATCCAAAGTCTTTTTGCCGACGGTGCCATTGCTTACTCAATGACAACAAAAAAACCGGATAAAGGTTTTCGCATTCTTTCATTGTATGAAGAGCTTGTGCCTGACACCGCCGAAGCCATGGAGTGGATGGTTTCTGATTACGGCATGAAGATGTCTCTCTCAAAAGACGTTCCAATGCTTGTCGGGAAAAAAATCCGTGAGTTCACGTCGCGATGGTTGGAATCACGTGGTGAAAACATCACGGCTCTTGCTAAGAAAGCCCTTTTTGCGGTTCATCCCGGTGGTCCAAAAATTATCGACCAAGTTGCAAAACAACTGGAACTTTCCGACGAGCAAGTGAAAGCCAGCCGTGAAATTCTAAAAGACCGAGGCAATATGTCGTCAGCAACACTTCCTCATCTATGGGAGCGATTGAGTGATGATAAAAACATTCCGTCGGGAACGCCCATCATCAGTTATGCGTTTGGTCCCGGCCTTACAATTTGTGCAAGTTTAATGGAGAAGTTATGAGCGCGTTTTTATTAGTGTCTGCTTTGCAGGGTGCCGCAATTTTGTTCGACGAATTTTTCTTTCACCGCAAACGCGGTCTGCCAAAATGGGAGATGATCAGTCATCCCATCGATACTCTGACCGTGATCGCTTGTTTGTTATTCTTAGCATTTGTCGAGCGTACACCGACGACAGAAAAAATATATTACGTGATGGCGGGTATTTCGTGCATTCTTGTCACCAAGGACGAATGGGTTCACAGAAAATTCTGTCAGGCCGAGGAAATGTGGCTGCACGCGGTTTTATTTATGATGCATCCGTTGGTTCTTTTCACTGCCATGGCCGAGTGGGAAGACAGCAGAGCTGCCTTTTTAGCCGTCGCCGGAGGAGTCGCCGTGTTCTTAGCCTACCAACTCCTCTATTGGCCCTTTCTTCAAGTGCGCGCTCAGAAAGTAAAACAGAAGGAGCACTACGCGCGCGTGAAACAAGATGAACTTTATGAATACTTTAGTGAATAAGGGTTTTAAGTAGGTTTATTTGCCACGAACCCTTGCTTTGCCACAATGCACTATGCTATCTTGGCTTTTCTTAAAAAGAGTTCCAGTTGCGGACAGATGGCCGAGTGGTTGAAGGCGCTCGCCTGGAACGCGAGTATACGTCAAAAGCGTATCAAGAGTTCGAATCTCTTTCTGTCCGCCATTTTCTTCCTACTTTTTCTTTTCCAAATAACTCTTTATCAGATCCCAGTTGTACTTACGCCATCCCCGCTCAATAGAGGGAATCATTTCCTTAGGTACACCTCGATGAACCAAGACAAGCTCAGTGCCATTCTTAGGGATTGGTTTTAAGTTGAAAGTCGCCATTGAAAATATACCTTCGGGAAAGCTGTGTCCTCTCCAGGCTTGAACAATTCTTTTGTTTCGAACGAGTTCCACAATGATTCCTGTCGCCTGTCCTCCATAAACTGAAAATGGATCTCCGGCTGACTTTCCAATCTTGGCTTTTTTACCCGTTAAGAGCGCATACTTTTTGGAATCTGTGAGTAAACTGTAAATCACATCTGGAGGAGCTTTAAAATGAACCTTTTGTTTTATTGTTTTGCACATCTTCTACCTCCTGAGATTTCTATTCTGGTCGATAAATATTCATCATAGCGCCAGTCGCAAAAGCTTTCGACTCAACCAATTTAAGATACAAAGGCTTCTCTAACTTCTGAAACAATCCAAAGCCACGTCCGGTAGCCACGGGATGCGTAGCAAGCCAGAACTCATCAACAAGGCCGGTCTGCACCAAATTCTGCGTGAACTCAACACCACCATGGGCAATCAAGTCCTTATCTATTTGCTTCTTAAGATCTGCAAGGCCCTCAGCCATATCCCCGATCACCTTTGCATCGGCCCAACCCTTCGCGCTTGTGACTTGAGAAGGATCAAAACCTTTTCTTGAAAAAACGATTTTAGGAATTTCATTCATGTGGTTCGCAAGAGCTCCACTCGCCGTGGGCCAAAAAGAAGAGAGCTGAGTAAAAGCTTTTCGTCCCATCAAATGAGCTCCTGCATTTCCAATTTTTCCAGCCAGCCAAGCAGCTCCTTCAGGGCTTCTTGATTTAGAAAAATCGACCTTTTCCTCGGATGACTCAATAAATCCATCGATCGAAACAGAAATTCTCAAAATTAATTTTCCCATCAGACCTCCCCAAGCTGTACGATTTGTATATCATATCTTTTTAGATGACATGGGCAAGGGGGATCATTTGATATACTGGTTTGGGCAAGCTTTAGAAAATTACTACGGTCCTTTTCGACTTTTGACATCTCACTTATTTCTTGGCGGCTTGAGCACTATTCTCTGTTTTGCTCTGACACTTTACCTTCTTCCGCGATTGATGGGTTTACTTCCTACAGACCGTGGTCGTGCGCACGCTATTCAAAGTGGTGCTTCAAAAGGAAAGCCTACTGGTGCCGGAGTTATTTTTGTTTCGATTTTCACTGTCGTTCAACTGATCCTGCTTCCTCCTTCATTGCAAGCTTGGGGAATTTTACTGGTCACTTTTTTAGAAATGCTTTCGGGTTACTTTGACGATAAATCCGTCGATTCCTGGGGAGAATATCGAAAAGCCTTGTTAGATGCTGTCCTGGCAATTGGCGCCGCCATGCTACTTTGTGAAATGCAAGACGTGCAAATGTGGCTGCCGTTCACTACGACAACATTTATGATTCCACCGATTGTTTTTATTCCTCTGGGAGCAATTCTAATATGGACCTCTATCAACTGCACCAATTGCAGTGATGGAGTTGATGGGCTTTCGGGAACTTTATCCGTTCTCGCATTTGCGACTCTCGGTGCGCTTTTGTATTTCGTGATCGGTCACAAAGACGTTGCCACTTATTTACGTCTTCCACACTCGCAAGACGGCGCTGTCTGGGGCATCATGGCTTTTTCGATGGTCGGATGTATTCTGGGTTATCTCTGGTACAACGCCAATCCGTCTATTCTGTTGATGGGTGATGCTGGTTCACGCGCTTTAGGTTTCTTACTTGGAGTTTTCGTTATCAAGTCCGGCAATCCATTTACGATTTTCATTGTCTCTGCCGTTTTGCTGGTCAATGGCGGAACTGGCTTAGTGAAGGTCGCCTTGTTAAGATTTTTGAAGCTGTCATTGTTTCGAACAATTCGTTTTCCGTTGCATGATCACGTTCGACATAACAAGGGATGGTCCAACACCCAAGTGCTTGTGCGGTTCTCATTGATTCAAGCGATGATCGTGATTGTCCTTCTTGTCAGTTTGTTGAAAGTTCGTTAGCGGGTTTTATCTTTCTTAAGAATTTGAAATATGACGGCGCTCTTTAGAAAAGATAAACTCGCAATAATCACGTTACATTGGGAGAAAACATGAGAAAGTTGATCGTTATTTCATTCCTCACTCTCGATGGAGTCATGCAAGCTCCAGGTGGTAAAGACGAAGATACCAGCGGCGGTTTTAAATATGGTGGATGGCAAGTGCCGTTCTGGGGTGACGAAGATGACGATGGTTTACCTCAGGATATTGGCAAAGCAGGTGCTCTGCTCATAGGCCGCAAGACGTATGATATTTTTGCTGCCTATTGGCCAACAACTGGCAAAGACATTGCGTGGATCGGTCCCTTCATGAATAACACCACCAAATATGTCGCCTCTAAAACACTGAAAGACACCGAATGGCAAAATTCAATTTTACTAAAAGGCGATACCGCAGAGGCTGTTGCTAAACTTAAACAAGAACCTGGAAATGATATTTATTTGTTTGGCAGTGGTGATTTATGCCAGACACTCATGCAACACAAATTAATCGACGAATATTTTTTAAAGATCTATCCAATTACACTGGGCGGAGGCAAACGTCTTTTTCTGCCTACTGGCCCCAAACAAGATTTAGAACTTTTAAAATCTAAAACATCAAAAATGGGCGTCTTCACAGCCACGTACAAAGTAAAGAAGTAAATCTGGAGGAAACATGCCTAACAAATTCAAAGTCGGCGATCACGTCACTTGGAATTCTGAAGCAGGACGAGTGAGCGGCAAAATCATCGCCGTCCATTCCAAAGATTTCACTTACAAGGGCTACAAACACCACGCTTCCAAAGAAGATCCTCAATACGAAATCAAAAGTGATAAAACGGATCACGTCGCGGCTCACAAAGGCGGTGCCTTAAGAAAGGTCGCTAGCAAGCGAAAGCAGTAAGCCTGCCGTTTTTTACGGTGGGCCATTCAACTCGCACAATTGAAGAATTTGTAGAACTCCTTCACGCAGGTGATGTGGAGTTGGTCATTGATGTCCGCCGAGTTCCCAGATCCCGAACAAATCCGCAATATAACAAAGACGCTCTTCCGAAAAACTTAAAGCCATTTAAAATCGGTTACCGTCATATTGCAGAACTAGGCGGCCTTCGCAGCAAACCTAAAGACGTCTTTTCAGAAGTAAACGGCTTCTGGGAGAATAGTAATTTCCATAACTACGCAGACTATGCCCTTTCGGATGATTTTCATGAGGGATTTGCAAAACTGATCGAGTTAGGACGAAAAAAGCGTTGCGCCATCATGTGTTCCGAGGCCGTTTGGTGGCGCTGTCATCGTCGAATTATTTCTGACTATCTCTTAGCACACAAAGAAACGGTTTTTCATCTTATGGGAAAAGATCGCGTTGATGCCGCGAAACTTACGGAAGGGGCCCGTGTGAAATCACGCAACAAGGTCACCTATCCTCTTAAGTAAAAAACTTTTATTTTTCTAAAAGAGCTTTCAGTCTCTGCAAATCTTTTTCAACCGTCGCTGCATCTTTTGCAAACTCTGCATCTGACATTTGAGGCGAACGAAAGAGCGTAAAGATCACCTCACTGCCATCGCCATTTCGCACCACTCTTAAAGGATTATGAAAAACTTCGCCGGAGGGCAAAGTGACATCATGATCAATGACTCCAAAGGAATTTGGCGCGGCAAACTTCACTTTGACTTTTCCCATCGGAGAATCCGCTATCCATTCATCACCGGATTTCTGCATCGAAGATCGACTCAAACCTTCTGCCCATTGAGGTAAATTCGCAGGGTTTGCCGCAAATTTATAAACTTCATCTGTGGGGCGACGAATCGAAACGCTGATCTGTCTTGCAGGAAAAATCATATGCATCCTTTCATTTACACTCGCCATAGAAGTTTAGCTAAATAAGAAAAGCCAGTCACGCTGGCCTTTACCAATATTTTTCAGCGGGACGAATCTCAATGGCTCCGCCAAGTCGCGCGGCAGGAATCTTCGCAGCTAATGCAAAAGCCGCCTCCATATTTTCGGCTTCAAAAACACAGTACCCGCCGACACCTTCTGAAAGATAAGTTCCATTCTTTACATCCACTTTTCCGTCGCGCACTTGCACTGTCCTTGCAGCATTTGGCAATCCCAATGGTAATCCTGCAGTCAGACCCACTGTTTTGTTGAACTCCGCATAGTCCGCATAAATTCTTTTTTGTTCTTCTGCAGGAAGAGCGTTCCAGCGCTCCGATCCTGGAAGTGGCGTGGTTCCCTGATAAATTAAAAGTACGAACTGCATAAAGCCTCCTAAAATTGATTAGTTATTTCAGCGATTTATGACATAATTCAAAAATATCTATATATTCTTGTCACATTTCATCTCGCTCGTTCGTCATGGGTATGACGGATCAATAAAGATGAATGTGACAAAGAAAGTTCGAGAAAATTGAAGATGGATAAAAAAGAGTGGCTCGCCAAAAATTTTGAAGAACGTCGAAGTCATCTCAAAGCCGTAGCATATAGAATGCTGGGTTCCACCGGCGAAGCTGAAGACGCTGTTCAAGAAACATGGACACGACTTCAATCTGAGTCAGACCAAATTGATAACCTCAATGGATGGCTTACAACCGTGGTCGCCAGAGTTTGTCTTGATATGCTTCGCTCTAAGAAATCAAAACGCGAAGAACCACTCGATGATGAAATTTCAGAACTTCCAAGTGACGGTTCAGAAAATCCTGAAACCAATTTTATTCTCGCAGACGCCGTTGGTCCCGCGCTCTTGTTAGTTTTAGACACACTGACACCCGCTGAGCGAATTGCTTTTGTGCTTCATGATCTTTTTGATTTATCATTTGAAGAAATCGCTCCAATTATTGATCGCACTGAAGAGAACGCAAGACAGCTTGCCAGTCGAGCTAGAAAAAGAATTCGTGGTGCGAAAAATTCCAAAGAAGACTCCGACCGCCAAAGAGAAATTGTCAGTGCATTTTTAGCAGCCTCCCGAGAAGGCAATTTGAATGCATTGATCAGGCTTCTTCATCCTGATGCGACTCTACGAGCTGATGAAACAGCCGTTAAAGTGGCAGAAGCCAACAAAGCCAAGGGAGCTCCGCAATTTAAGAAAGAAATTAAAGGCGCTCATAATGTGGCTGACACAATGAATGGCAAAGCTGCTGCAGCTCAATTGGCTCTTATTGACGGTTTGACAGGTGCAACTTGGGCTCCAGGCGGAAAACCTGTTGTGGCTTTTCGTTTTTCTGTCGTGGATGACAAAATTGCGGACATCGAAATTGTTATGGATCCAAAAAACTTAAGTACGACAACAATTAAAATCATCGAATCAAATAGCGGGAGATAATCAATGAATATTTTCTTATGGGTTCTGCAAGTTCTTTTAGCTCTACACACAGCTGTAGGTGCTGTATGGAAGTTTTCGCATTCGGCCGAACAAACAATGCCGTCCCTAAAAGCGATTCCTTCCGGTGTATGGATGGGAATGGCCGTTCTTGAACTTATTTGCAGCGTGCTTTTAATTCTGCCTGTCCTAAATAAGACTTGGGGAATTTCTACTTCTGTCGGTGCAATCATCATCGCTGCGGAAATGCTTCTTTTCTGCGGACTGCACCTTGCTTCCGGTGATGGAAATTTTGGTCCTATGGTTTATTGGCTTGTTGTTGCTGCCATCTGCGCCTTCATCGCCTACGGCCGACTTGTTTTAAGACCGTTTTAATTATTTAGTCTTGGCTTTGGATTTTTTCGAAGAGTTCAAAGCCACGGCTTCTTTAATAAGAGCCTTCAAGGCTTTTTCGTTGATCTTATCACCCTCTTGAAAATCAATGGCTCGTCTCGTGTTCCCTTCAAGACTTGAATTGAAAAGTCCCGAAGGATCTTTTAAAGAAGCGCCTTTGACAAAAGTCATCTTCACAACACTTTTATAGGTTTCACCAGTGCAGATGATTCCATTGTATTCCCATACAGGAACACCTCTCCATTTCCATTCCTCAACAATATCCGGCTCAGCGGCTTTAACGATTTTGCGGATTTGACTCAGCATTTTTCCGCGCCAGTCGCCAAGCTCTTTGATTCTAGCGTCAATCATTTTGGCAGGAGAAACGTCTTTAGATGATTCAGTCTTTTTCATAAGTTAGCTCCACAAAGTGACCTTAACAATATCTCCAATTCACAACAAAGTTGAATAGTTTTCAGCGCCCCGCAGAACCCTATTTCATTAAAATGGCGTTTGAGCTATAAAGTTCATGAATTTGATGTTGGATCTGGATGTCTTGCCGAGTTTCTTTCCCGGCCAGATCCGTAAAAATCAAAGGATGAAAGAAACCTCATTCACGGCATTTGCCAGGAGGTTTCTGTGTCTTACCAAAAATCCACTCTCACAATGTTTTTACTAGCGATCTTGTTTTCGCATTGGTCTTTTGCTGCCGAAACAGTTGTTGTTTCGCGCAAGACGGGCACTTTTGCTCAAAGTGAAATGCAAGTCTCTTTTACTGTTGAATGGCGCCCGCCCGCTTGCGATCCAGATACATCTTATGACTGCGGTGCTGATACGGTCGATGAAATTCCCGGACATCAATGTCGATTCCGTTTCGTTTTCCCGCTCTTAGCACCGAACGCTTTAAATTATTCTGATTATGGATTAGGTCCATCAGCTCACCTTCCAAGAGATCCAGGGGTTTACGATGCAACTCCAGCTACTTGCGCTGATGCTTTAAATCAATGGAAGCAATCTTTACCGAGCGACGGGCTTATTCACTATGAAATCACGATTGTCGATGCTCAATCTTATTTCTGGAGATATCCAAATGGTGTGATGAACAGCTCAACGGCGGTTTGTATGAAAACCGATGACTACTACGAGATTTTGAATCTGCATGGCATCGGAGAACAAAACGCACAGCGAATGAAAAGTGTCGTAACGAAAGTTGATGATTCTTTTTGTGCGCAAATCGTAAAGTAACAAAGACTTAAGGAAGGATAAGGGAGTCCTCCTTCCTTTTTTAATTCCAGTTATCAATCTTCACATCAACAGGTGAAGGTTGGCCTTTTCCTTTTTCGACTAAGTCTTTAAGGCTCATCATAAAAATGGCCCATTTCATACTACAATGACCCATGAACTCGACTTCTTCTTTCCAATTACGGTGACCGAAAAGCACGATGGCGTATTCACCTTGTTGGGAAAGATCAAAGGTGATATCCGTGCCGATCCACTCCGCAGGACCTTCTGTACAACGCCACTGCACCGTACGATCTTGAGATTGTTTCATCACCTTCATACGCATGGAACCCTTCACTTCCCCTGAAGGAGTTTTGAAAACAAAGACTATTTCTTTACCTTCATCTGCAGCTCCGGAAACTTCGCGTGTCCACCAATTAGAAAGACCTTCTAACGTTGTCAATGCCTTATAAACATCGTGAACCTGTGCTTTGATACCGACTCTATGAATAATATTTGCCATAGATAACTCCTTCGTACTTTTAAGGTAAAATATTTCACTTGCTTTTTGCAAGTGAATTTCATAAAATGGTCTCGACATGGTAAAAAAGAAACAATTGCGCTCTCACTGTCCGATCAATTTTGGACTGGAAGCCTTTGGTGACAAGTGGACCCTTCTTATTCTTCGAGACATCGTCTTTCGAGGAAAAAGAACCTATGGTGAATTTCTGAAATCCGAAGAAGGATTCGCCACAAATATCCTGGCTTCGCGCTTAGAACAACTTCTCGAAAATGGTATTCTCAAAAAAGAACCTAGCACCGAAGATGCCAGAAAGGATTCCTATTCCCTAACGGAAAAAGGTTTGGACTTAATTCCATTGTTATTTGAAATGGTTTTATGGAGTTCCAAGTACGATCGACATTCCGAAGCCCATAGAATTCCTAAATTGGTAGAGCTTATCAAAAAGAACAATCGAAAAATCAGCGAAGAGGTTCGCGAGAAGGTTCTGCGCGGCGAAGCTATCGTGAAATACTATCTGGAGAAATAAAAAAGGCACAGGAATGACCCCATGCCTCTTCACTTCATTTGCCTGAAAATTATTTGCGCTTAAACAACTGCTTCACTGTTAAAGAATATGGTTGAGCAAAGAACGCAAGATAGATCATCAAAAGTCCCATAATAACAGCCAATGGAACTCCACTTGGTGCCATGAATGCGTGAACAAGGAAGATGTTCAAAACAATTGGCGCAAGGACGACAAGTGCCAATGGAACAAACCATCCAGCCAAAAGAAGGAAACCACACACACTCTCAGTTAATTTTAAAAGCGTGAAGAAGTAACCAGAAGCCGCAAGACCCGTATTAAAAGTCACAAGACGTTCAGGAAGATCTGGTGGAGGCGGAATCAAGTTAAAAAGTCCAGCTAGGCCGAATACAAAAAAGATCAGACCCAAAAGAATACGTGCAATCATTGGTAGTTTGGCTTTCATGATGAAAAGTCTCCTTTTGTATATCTCACGATAATTTTAAGACGTCGGCAACAAAACTCTTACAGTCGTACCATGATCAACGCTCGAATCGATGGAAATCTGCCCATGAATCTTTTCGATAAACCCTAAAGTGAAGTTCATACCCAAGCCAAAACCCTCCTCACCGATTTGCCTTTGACGGCCCCGGTTGAGAATTTGGTTTACCGTTTCTGCCGTCATACCTCTTCCTTTATCAGCAACCAGGATCTCTACAAAGTTCTCTCGGGCGAACAATGAAACTTCAATAAGGGACTGTGACGGACTGTAACGGATGGCATTGGATAAAAGGTTTCTAAAGATAGATTCGATCGCAAAGCGAGAACACTTAACACTAAGACCTTTCGTAGGAATTGTTTTTTGCAATTGTATATTTTTTTGCAAAATCTGCGGCGACAATTGCGACCAAGCCGCATCCAAACAAGCTTCAAGATCTTGCGTCTCAAGATGGTCTTCGTCTTGAGTCCAAGCTAGAATATTTCTCAAAAGTGAAACGGCGCCATAGTTTGCCTGCTGAATCGTTTCTAACCTTGAAACCAGGTCCTGCTGCTGCTTTGCTTCCGCAAGCTCACGAGTATTTCGCAAAAGAATATTGACCGAAGATAAAGCTCCCGTCATATCGTGAGAAAGAACAGTCTGGATGCGCCGGTTGAAATCCGTCATTCGCAGAATCTCGGTATTGAGCTCGCGCAAGATCGCGTTACTTTCCTCCAAATCCCGATACAGTTCCATGATCCGATCGACGTCATTTAAGACGTAGACCGAAGCTTTATGTTCTCCGGCGGAATCCTTAATGCCGTGATAGAAAATCTGATAAGTTTTGTCGGCGATCTCTACCGTATCAGGATTTTCAATGATTTTTTCGAGAGTTTTATAATTTCGGGCCGGCTTTCCCAGATCTCGATTGTGTAAATTCAAAAGCTGGTAAGCCGCGTGATTCAAATCCCAAAGCTCCCCTCGGGCGGTCAAGGTGATCACAGGACTAGGTAAATCTTTAAACACACGTTCTTGCGCCAAAGTTTTGATGTCTAAAAATTCCAAACGAGTCACCACAAAATAAAACATGAAAGCCATTGGCCATGCATATGCCGAACTTAACTGCATCATGAACATGTCTTTAATGATGTAGCGGGCGTAAATCTCTTTGCTAATATGAAACAATCCGCCCAGGGCAAAAAGAATGGCGTATCGTCGCATCACACCTTTCTTCTGAAAGATTGTGAGAAAATAAAAAATATAGATTCCTGACAAACAGAAGATGGAATACTTCAGGAAAATAAACATAACCGGACCGAAGCTGTAACTGAGAAAACCGAAGTTTCCAGGCATTTCGGCAAAATTATAAAGTATTAGTTTCCCTGCAAAAGGAAAATTCAGCAGGGCTGCAATCGAGGAGACTATGGTGACGACAGGAATGACATAAAGAAGAAATGACCACTTTTTCCACCTCTCCCAGTGTTCCCTATAAAAGACAACCCATGCCATTAAAAACCAGTTTGGCGGCACAATTGCAACCAAGGCAGGACGAAGTCTCGTTAAAAATGCTCGCGTGTCGAAATCATCAACAACGAAGATAAGTAAAAGCAAGAACATCCAAAGGACGTAGATAACCTGATTGATCAAAAGAATTCGATGCAAAAAAGATCGTCTATAGGGCCAGATCTTTACCGCTAAAACGGCACAAAGAACCAACGTCAAAATGATTGAACAATATGTCACAAGAAACATGAAAATATTTTTACATGTTTCCCAACTTCGTTCAAACTTTCCCTAGAGAGAGGGACTTATGCGGGCAAGAATAAAAAAACTAGACGGACACCATTTCCAATTTGACGTTCGAGGAATGCATGGGGACATCGACGTGACTCCGCCGGAGGTGAAGGCCCAGGGTCCGTCACCCAAAGAACTTATTCTTTCAGCTCTCTGCGGTTGCACCGGCACGGACGTCATAGACTTATTGGCAAAGTTCCAAGTGACTTATGACAGTCTTGAATTGGAAGCAAAAGCTCCTTTGACCGACAAACATCCCAAAGTCTTTTCACGTATTGATTTGAGCTATTTTGTAAACGGAGCCTCTGTGGATCCAACCAAGGTCATTGAAGCGGCCAAGCGTTCAACTCATCAGTACAGCGGAACCGCAGCCATGCTTTCCAAAGCTTGCCCAATCTATTACACCGTTCACGTTAACAATGAAAAAGTGGCCGAAGATCAGGTTCACTTTGAATAGTTAACTTTCAACGAAAGCCTTTAGACGATGAAGAGACTCATCCCATTGGCTTGAGATCAAATTCAAATAGTCTTGCATATCGCGAAGCGGACGAGCGTCCAGTTCAAAAAGAGTTTCTCGTCCTAAACGGGTGCTTTTCACAAGTCCCACATCCTGAAGAACACGCAAGTGCTTCGTGACAGCCTGCCGAGTGATCTTTGAATTTTCCGCGAGGTCTGAAATCGAATGCGACTCACCGTCGATGAGTTTTTTCACCAGATAAAGGCGCGTTTCATCTCCTAAAGCCGCAAAAACTTCAGCGGCACTATGATTTCTGCGCAAGATAAGCCTCGATATTTTTCATTTGCTCAGCCCATCCACCGTCGTTCATTCTGAATGCTAACGCACGTCGATCTGCAGGTACTTTTTCAAAACCAGATTCTGTCACCGTCAGCAGCGTTCCCCGGGCGGTCTTTTCCAAATGAAATTCCACAAGAGTCGGAGTTTCTTTTGAATAATCAATGTCCGGCTCTACAGCGTAAGGATGCCAAGTGAATGAAAAATATCTTTCCGGCTCCAATTTCTGGATGATGACTTCCCACTTTAGATGCTCATAACCCGGATACAAGATGCGTCCCACGGCTGGTTTGCCAGCTACAAAAGGAGTTTCAATTTTTACGCGAAACCATTCACCAAACTCATGGTGATCCGTAAGAGCTTTCCAAACTCGAGCAACAGGAGCTTTAAGTTCAATCTTTTTTTCAATACGATTTTCCATTACGCAACCTCCTGGATGTATAATAACCCCCAGCTATAAATATGCAACTATTAAGTTGCATATTGGCTTTCTATTGTAAAAGCACAAACAGTTAGAAATCAGAGAAAGGTATAAATATCTAATAAAATTAATATGTTACCAACAAATAACGGAGGCCTTGCGTTATATCCTATTAAGGATATATAATATCCTTAATTAACCAGAAAGAGGTCTGACATGAGCATTCGTTTAAATTATCCACAGTTGTCTTCAGAAGCCTATCAAAGCTTACTTGCACTTAGTGAAACGCAAAAAAATTATTCCATTGATCGAAGTTTGATTGAATTAGTGAAAATTCGGGTCTCTCAACTCAATGGTTGTTTGTTCTGCTTAGATCTTCATATCAAAGAAGCCCGCACTTTAGGTGAACGAGAACTGCGCATCCATCATTTATCGATATGGCATGAATCCAATTTGTTTACCGAAAAAGAGAAAGCGGCCTTGGAGTGGGCTGAACTATTGACCCGCTTTAATTCCAAGGGCGTTGAAGATGCGGAGTTCGACAAAGCTCGCACTTTCTTCTCCGAAAAAGAACTTTCTGATTTGACCTTTGCAATCGGTATTATAAACATGTGGAATCGCTTTGGTGTGGCCTTCAGAAACAAACCCGGCTCCCTAGATAAAATTTTCGGAGTGGATAAAATAGGATTGGTATAATGGTACTTCGCAATCAGGTCGAATGGGCTCTTCATTGTTGTAGTGTGCTAACGGGACTTCCTCCGGATCAGTACATTTCAACTAAAGACCTGGCGGAGTTTCATGGAGTTCCGAAGGAATATCTTTCCAAAGCTCTGCAATCTTTGGCGCAAGCAGGCCTCGTGCAAACCACACTGGGGCCTACGGGCGGTTATCGATTGGCAAAACATCCCAAAGATATTTCTTTCTTGGACATCGTAGAAGCTGTCGAAGGTCGGCGCCGCACTTTCAACTGCATGGAGATTCGCAAAAACAACCCCTGCCTAAAAAAATCCGACAAGATCTCCGGAGTCTGTGTTGTTGCTCGGGCCATGAATAAAGCTGACGACGCCTGGAGAAAAGAACTTCACTCTATGACACTCGAAATGCTAGCCCAAGATGTGATTGATTCAGTTCCACAGGATGTTCTTCAGCGCAGTGCTGAGTGGCTGTCTTCGCGCCGTTAAATTGCTCAGACGCAGAGCTGTTTTAATACAAGCTGCAATTTTCCTAGAGAGATTTAAGCTTTTCTCAAAAGTTTATTTCTCGAAAGGACAATTTATGAAAATTATTTTCTTTGCAACAGTATTGGCAGTTTCGCTCAGTGGTTCCTTCGCTCACGCTGCTGGCGACAAAAGTTCAAAAACAAAAATGGGCAAAATGGATAAGATGGAGTGGACAACCACTCAACGCGAGAATATGGCAAAGATGCATGAAAATATGGCGACCTGTCTGCGCTCCAATAAAGCGGTTAATGACTGTCGAGCAGAAATGAAAACTTCCTGTAAAGATATGGGAAAAGACGGTTGCCCGATGATGATGCATGATAAAATGATGCACGAAGAATAAAATCAAAGACCGCGTCGAATCTTTATTCACGCGGTCTGCTTCCTTAAGACAGAAGCTTTTTAATAGCTTCAGTCGGTCTGCCGATCACCGCTTCGCCATTTTTGATCACAATGGGTCTTTCCATCAAATGAGGATGCTTTAAAAGATTCTTCACGACTTCCTCGACGGAATTCGCATCGAAATTAAGCTTCTGATAGCCCTCTTCTTTTGTGCGAACGATATTAACGAGAGGCCCCTTCAGATTTTCAATAATATCTCTGAGCTCCGCCTCGGTGGGATTTCGTTTTAAATACTCCACGATTTCGGGTTCTACGTTGTGATCTTTCAGAAGGCTAAGAACTTCCCGGCTCTTACTGCACTGAGGATTGTGATAAATGATCCATTTGTCCATAAGATGAAATTTTATTTGAGAAAGAAAAAGAAAGACCAGAGCAAAGGCCCTGGTCTTTTATGAAGAAAACTATTTACCAACAACAGAAGCCAAAGCGGCTTCGTAGTTTGGTTCATTCACGATTTCAGACACTTGTTCACAGTAAAGAACTTTATTGTCTTCAGAAAGTGTAACCACGGCTCTGGAAAGAAGACCCGCCAAAGGAGAATCTTCAATTTGCAAACCCCAGTCTTTGCCGAAAGAGCTTCTGAAAGAAGAAATCGTTTCGCAGTTCTTGATACCTTCAGCACCGCAGAAGCGAGCTTGCGCAAATGGAAGATCTGCAGAAATATTCAAAACAACAGTGTTGTTAAGCTTTGCCGCTTCTTGATTGAATTTTCTTACTGAGGCTGCACAAGTTCCTGTATCAACGCTTGGGAAAATATTAAGAACTTTTTTCTTTCCCGCGTAAGAAGACAATGTCACTTCAGACAAATCGTTTTTCACGAGTTTAAAATCTTTTGCTGCAGATCCTTTTTCAGGAAGTTGACCCGATGTATTGACTGCATTTCCTTTAAGTGTGATTTTCGCCATTGCAAACTCCTTTAGAGATGGATCAACAATACCTGTTCTTGGTTTACTTGCAAATTGAAAGATTTTGGCTCCAACTCACAATGGATTTATAAGAAGTTTTATCGCCTGCACGCAGTACAGACCAATAACGCGCCCCACCTCTCCAAGCATCACTCACTTTACCTGCAATACGTCCATCGCGACCGACCCAACGGTCTAAGATACGGACACCACAGCTTAAGTTTTTTAACGGATCATGAAGGTCTTGCGCTGTTTTAAATCCACAACCATAGGCATTGCCGCTTTCAATCGAGATTTGCAAAAGGCCTCGACTGACAACGCGTTTACCGTTGCTGTCTGTGAATGATTCTGTGTACGAAGAATTGGTGTTGAAATTACTTTCAAAACGAACCATCGAAGAAATCAAAAACGTCCAGTACTGTTTGCGTTGAGCATAAGAGAGATTTTTGTATTTCGGACAAAACAAAGTCGCATCTGCAGGAATAACGTCTAATAAATTTTGTCCAAGCTTATCCAACTCGCGATCAACATGAGCAGTCCACTCTTTTCCCTTGGACGTTTTGCTCTCCCAAAGGGGGATCACTTCACGTAGAGGGTCTACAGATGTCGAGGGAGGAGGTGTTGTCGTTATTGGTGGTTGAGGAGTTTCCGTCGAAGAATTTGAAGACGAATCCGAAGTCGTCGGTGGTCTTTGCGCCATGGAGCACGCAGTGTTTGTGATTAGTAAACTAGCCATTAAAATTGTGATTTTGTATGTGGTGTTTTTCATAAGTACCGCATCGGCAGAAAATCACCGTGCTTTACTGTTGAAAAAACTGTCGAAATTTTAGCCCTCTTTCATTCGAGAAATTGATTATTTTCTGTTCGCAAAGCCAACGATCCCGACGAGAGTCCAAAATAGTCGTTGACACTGATCATTAATGTATCTATAAAAGTTACATTAATTCAAACCGCACGCGCGTGAGGTCCCTCTTGAATTCCACTAAACATAGCAATTTTTCTTTGATCCTAGTTCTAGGAGCACTCACAGCTCTAAGTCCTTTTTCCATCGACATGTATCTGCCGGCATTCCCGAAGATGGCAGAGAGCCTGCATACGAGCGTTGCTGAAGTATCTTTATCTCTTTCAAGTTATTTCGTAGGCCTTGCTGTCGGACAACTTTTCTACGGACCTCTGCTAGACCGATTCGGTCGCAAAAAACCTCTTTATATCGGATTGCTCGTTTATATTTTGGCGACGATCGGCTGCTTAACTTCTCGTTCTGTAGATACGCTTGTTGTCTTCCGCTTTATCCAAGCGCTTGGCGGTTGCGCTGCCAATGTTGCTGCGATGGCCATGGTGCGAGATTTCTTTTCACCTAAGGAAAGTGCCAAAGTTTTTTCGTTGCTGATGTTGATTCTGGGAGTATCTCCCCTGCTGGCTCCTACGGCTGGTGGTTATCTTGCAACAGCCTTCGGATGGCAGTCTGTTTTTGTCGTACTCACGGTGATTGGTATCTTAATGTTGGGCATTTCGATTTTCTATCTGCCTCACGGATATGAACCTGATAAATCCCATTCGTTACATCCCGGACTTATTCTAAAAAATTATCTTTCAATTATTAAAGATCCACAGTTTTATACGTACTCTGTGGCAGGTGCCTTGGCTTTCTCGGGATTGTTTGTTTATCTTGCCGCCTCTCCGACAATTTTCATGGAAATCTTTAAAGTCAGTGAGCAAGTTTACGGATGGATCTTTGCATTGTTAGCGGCAGGATTTATTGGAGCCAGTCAATTCAACATTGTTCTGCTTCGCAAATTCAGCAATGAAAAAGTTTTGCTAGCGGCTTTGGGCGGACTCACTTTGATGGGTTTTGCATTTTTTGCCGGAGCTTTGAGTGGATGGTATGGAATCGCCGGCACCATTGGGATCTTGTTCTGCTATCTTTCTTGCGCAGGACTTGCGAATCCCAATGCGGCGGCTTTGGCCTTAGCACCTTTTGCGAAAAATGCCGGAAGCGCTTCTGCTCTTGTCGGATTTTTACAAATGGGAATCGGAGCTTTGGCTTCTGTCAGCGTTGGAATTTTAAAAGCTCAACAGCTTTTACCAATTGCAGCGATTTTCACAGTGTCTTCACTTTTAGCCTTAGGAACACTTGTGTGGGGAACAAGAAAAATCTCCCACAAAGTAGAAGTGGGCCCCGAAGACACCGGCATCATCGCGCATTAATCATTCGTTATGAAAGATGATGTCTTCTTCCTCGGGATGTCTATCAAACCAGCTTTCGGCGTAAGAACAGCTTGCAATCACTTTTACATGCTCTTCCTTAGCTTTTCGTAAAGCTTCGCGCATCAGCTGATCTGCAACATTTTTTCCGCGAGCAGGTGGCGGGACTTCGACTCCAAGAATATCCATGGAGTTCTGTGGACCGCGACGATAAAGAAGAACGGCTTCACCGCCTTCCACCTGGGCGCTAAACTTTTTGTCCTGGATTCTTTGGATTTCCATAAGAACAACTCCTCTTTTTTGTACTTCTATTGTCCGCTCCCTTGGATAAAAAAGCAAAACTCCAACCCTTGCCTCCTGGCAAAAGACCTTCGGCCGAAATAATATTTGACTGGGCTTTAAACTTGCCACATAACCCATGCCTGAAAGCTAGGGGTGCTATCAAGAAATTGATGGCTGAGAAACACCCTTTGAACCTGAAAGAGATAATGCTCGCGCAGGGAAGCAAGTAATGGTGTTGCCATGACTTCCTCCTGCCATAGGAGAACCCATGGGAAAAAAATTATTACTTGTTCTTTTGCTACACACTTCGTTTGCAAGTGCACAATCAGAAATTTCAACGATTCGAATTACAGAACCCGCTGGTCCTGTCTCGCTGGACGTTTCTGGATTTAATGACACTCCCGAAAAAGAACTTCCTCTTTCATCCGTTTCTATTTCTTCAAATAAAATGGCAGACAACGGTTTTCACCGTCTTTCCGATGTCACATTGATAGATGCTTCAACCACGGATAGCTACAATGCCACTGGATATTGGGATTATCTTTCCGTGCGCGGCTTCACTCTTGAAAATCGTTATAACTTTTTAAGAGAAGGTCTTCCTATCAGTGCGGAAACGTCGATCGGTCTTGATAACAAAGAACGCATTGAAATTTTAAAAGGGCTTAGTGGCATTCAAGCTGGGGCTGCTTCACCAGGAGGAATGGTGAACTATATCGTAAAACGACCCACGGAAAAACCTCTTCGAGTTCTAAATACTGAAATCAGTGAGCGCGGAAATTTGTTAACGGCTGCTGATGTGGGTGGACGCAGTGAAAATAAAAAATTTGGTTATCGAGTCAACCTCGCTCACGAGAATCTGGAACCACAACTTAAAAAGACCTCCGGCCAACGAACTCTTGTGGCGTTAGCGGGTGATTGGCGTTTGGACAATAACAACCTTTTTGAAGCAGAAATCGAATGGTCTGAAAGATCTCAACCAAGCCAAGCTGGATTCAGTCTTTTAGGAAACAAACTCCCCGATCCGGCAGATCCAACTTTGAATTTAAATAATCAACCCTGGACCAAACCTGTGGAGTTTAAGGGTCTCACCGGCACGATGAAATTCACAAAAAATCTGTCAGCTCCGTGGAGTTGGACTGTGATCGCGGGTGCTCAAGATCTTTCCACCCATGACCGCTTGGCGTATCCTTTCGGATGTAGCGCCGAGAATAACTATGATCGCTATTGCTCCGATGGAACGTATGACCTTTATGATTATCGCAGTGAAAACGAAAGCCGCGAAACTTATGCGGCAAAAACCGCTCTCCAAGGCGATGTTGTAACGGGTGCCTTTCAACATCAAATTTCCGTAGGAATATTGGGCAGCTCTATGCGCGAGCGCTTTCAAAAACAAGCTTACAATTATGCAGGGACGAGCAATGTCCAAGGCACCGGCATCGGCACAGCGAATCCAACTTTGAATGATGAAAATACCAATCGCGATACTTCCAATTATGAACTCTTTTTGTCTGATGCTTCTCAGTGGGGAAAATGGAAAAGTTGGTTGGGCCTTCGTTACACAAACTTAAACCGCGGAAGTTTCCGGACGGATGGATCACGCGCTCTTTCTTACACACAAAATTTTGCCACGCCATGGGCAGCTCTTTCTTATAACTTTGAAAATATTTTAGCCTATGCAAGTTATGGTCAGGGATTGGAGTCTTATGTCACTCCCAACAAAGACGGTTATGACCACCGCGGAGAATTTGTTCCCGATGTAGTGAGTAAGCAATTCGAAGTGGGACTTCGTGGAGGCAAAGAATTCAACTGGAGCATCGCTGCCTTTCAAATCACGCGTCCTCAAGTTATCGATCAAAAACCCAACTATCAAATTGATGGTGAAGCCGAGCACAAAGGCCTTGAAGCGCAAATTTCTTCACAGTGGGAACGATGGGATATAAATACTTCCTTAATGACACTTGAAGCCGTTCGCAAAGACAGTGTTCTTGATAAAAATCTCAACGGGAAAAAGCCGGTCAACGTCCCAGAGCAAACAGCTCGTCTGCAGTTAGGTTATAAAGTTCTTGAAATCAAAGGGCTTTCTTTAAACACCCGCTTGTCTCACGAATCAGAGCGCGCCGTACTTGCTGACAATAGCATCATGCTTCCGGCGTGGACTCGTTGGGATCTGGGGGCTTCTTACGCTCACACTTGGGATGATATGAAAATGCTGTGGCGCCTGTCGGTGGATAATGTCACTGATCAACGTTACTGGAAAGAGTCGCCAACTCAGTACGGACATATTTATTTGTATCCCGGAGAAGCTCGCAACGTTTATCTCAGTATGAGTGCATCACTCTAAAGGATTTTTTGCGATATCCGGAGGCCAGCGAGACAAATTGTAAGGGCGAAGCTTCGGTCCCAGCCAGTTTAAAACCTGATAGCTGACGAAATAACCCCACAAACAATCTCGCAAGGTTTGCTTCAAAATTCGTGGCAGCAACTGTCCTGCTGTCACATCACCAACGCCAACACGAAATCCGACAAGAACATAATTGGCAATGGAGGTCGCAATTAAAAGCGTCCCAAATAAAAAATTAAATTACGATCAATGGCTTCTTTTCTTTTCCAACCGCCAAGCCAGATAAAAAGGTAATAACCTAAAAGTGGTTTCACGGCGTTAGCAAGACCATGCAAGAAGATGATATCAGGTTCACGAATGCCTACGATATTCGAAGTCAGAACTTCCGCAAGAAGTTGTCCTGGAAAAACTCGTGGTCCCCACAAAAAGTACAACGGCAAACAGACGACGTAAGATCCATAGACGTAGAAAAATCCATCGTAATAAAATAAATGGTAGCTCAAAACTTTTGCGACAAACGCCAAAACGAAAGGCGCTACCCATGTCCACCATGCCATGCTTTTTTAGAACCAACCTTCTTTTTCAAAAAACTTGCGGCACTCTTTGGATTTTACAAAACCAATAAACTGCAAAGCGGCTTCTTTTCGTTTTGTCGATTTAGAAAGGGCCGTTCCACAAGAACGATAGATTGTCAGATTTTTCTCTGTAGGAATAATCTCTGCAATCTCCAAATTGCGGGTTCCCCAGATATTAAACACGAGCCAAGCATCAATGGACGGATCTTCCTTCCATTTCATTTCCGCATCCCCGGTATTCTTGGCGGCAAAAACAATATTCGCGCGGAATTTATTTAAAGCTTTGGCACTTTTAAGTCCGCCAACAATATCTTCCCACATGCCCACTTGTCCCGCACCATTGACGACTATGACCTTCAAAGGTTTTTCAACCAGGTCCTTGATGCCGTGAATCTTTTTGGGATTTTTAGGGCGAACCAAAATAGCGGAGGGCCTTAAATAGTGAGTCTCTATTGTTTGTGCATCCAGATTGGAAATCTTCTCCGCAAAAGAGTCCATCATATTTTCAGAGCCTGAATAAAATACATCCGCAGTTTCAGCCTGTCCCAACCATTTCTCTAGAGGACCTGCTGTCACGTTGACTTTGATTCCTTTTTCTTTTTCAAAAGCGGCGGCACAAGCTTTCATTGCCGGAGCCGGACCGCCAGGACCAAACACTTGAAGAGTTGTTTCTGCTTGAGCAGTGAGTGAAGTCAAAACTGAAAACAAAAGAACTTTAAACATTTTTAAATCCTTTAATGAATCCATCCTAAAAGAATAGCGCCTAGAGTTCCACTTGCAACCACAATCCAAAGTGAAACACCTTGAAGAAAAGGTTTTACTCCAACACTGCGGACAGTATTGCGAGTTAAGCTTAACCCAATTAGAAACAAAGTTAACACCAGCATTCTTTTTGCGACTTCATTCACGACATGTCCTACAGGTTGCAAGCTTGGAATCCAAGTTACAAGAGCCGCGGCAATTAAAAAGCCCAAAATGAACCAAGGCTTCTTCCCTTTTTGACGAGGACCTGCATCGTTTTGTTTGGAATAAAGATAGCCAACAAAAAACGCCACAGGAACGATCCACAAAGCGCGCGCCAGTTTCACCGTTGTGCCAACTTGCAGAGCCTCAGCCCCATACTGCATCGACGCTCCCACGACAGAACTTGTGTCATGAATAGCAAGAGCACTCCACAGACCAAACTGCGTCTGAGACAAATCAAAGAAATGCCCAAGCGGAGGAAAAATAAACAGCGCCAATGCATTCAACATGAAAACAGTTCCTAATGCTACAGACACTTCATGATGTTTTGCTTTAATAACAGGAGCCACGGCAGCGATGGCACTGCCTCCGCAAATGGCTGTTCCAACGGTAATCAAAACGGAGGTGTCTTTTTCTGTTTTATAGAGCTTTCCTAAAACAACGCCCATACCAAGAGCCAATGAAATTCCTGCAACGGTATAGCCAACTCCTTGCAAGCCCACTTTACCGATGACTTCAAGATTCATCCCGGCTCCCATCCCCATAACAGACAGACTTAAAAGGGAGTGAGTGATTTTACGTGTTTTATCAAGGTAAGGATTTCCGAGCCACAACGCCAGAACAACACCGGCTAAAAGCGCAATCCCGGAAGAAACAAATGGGGCCAGGCACAAAAGAGCGACAGCGGGAATAAGTATTTGAGCGAGCATATAAACCTCTTTGCTTGCCTAGATATTCCCTCACAATCATCATAAATACTAATATTATTACCTTATATCATATCAGAATTTCTGATATTATTTCTTCATCATGAATAACTATGATTTCCGTTTTAATCCTGAGCTTCTTTCCACCTTTCTCGCTGTTGCGGAAGCGGGACGAGTTTCCGCTGCTGCCAAGAGCCTTCATATTTCACAACCGTCTGTGACCTCGCACATTCGTCAGCTTGAGGAGGCCCTGGGGGTTCAGCTTTTTAAACGCTCCGTAAAAGGCGTGGAATTGACGGCAAAGGGACAAAAGTTTCACGACAAAGCAAAACAAATTTTTTCTCTGATTAACAACGCCGTTCACGATATTGAAGGCGGACACGAGCCTAAAGGAAAGTTGATGATCGCCGCAAGCACAACAATTGCGGATTATGTTTTGCCTTCTCTGCTTTCTGATTTTAAAAAGCGTTATCCTCTAGTTCAAGTTTCCTTGAAGGTTCAAAACACGGAAGAAGTTTTAGATCTCGTCCGTGAAGAACATGCCCCCCTGGGGCTGGTGGAAGGACATGCCAGAGCGGCCTCTGTTCACTTGGAACCTTTTCTTGAAGATGAACTGGTTTTAGTCGTTCCTTCAGCGTGGGTAGCCAGCATTCGCAAAACGTCTGATATTTTGAATTATCCTTTGCTGATGCGTGAGCCGGGCTCCGGCACACGTTCTATCATTGAAAGAGAATTTAAAAAAAGAAATATATCTATTAAAAACTTTAAAGAAGTGATTGAGATGGGAAGCGCCGGCGCTATTAAATCGGCCGTCGCTGCAGAATTGGGCGTTTCATTTTTATCTCGCATCTCCGTACAAAATGAAATGGCTTTGGGGAAAATCACCACGGTACCATTGCCCGACTTAAAAATGATTCGAATGTTTCGTTGGGCTTTGCCTTCAGGAGGCCTTTCGCCGTCCGCTCAAGAGTTTTATCGATTTGCGAGCGGGTTACAAACCCGCTCTTAATTCTTCAATCTCTGATATTTCTTTAGGTACGGACGTCAGAAGCTCTGCTCCCGTAGCTGTCACGGCAACGTCATCTTCGATACGCACACCAATACCCAAATACTGTGAAGGCACTCCGATTCCTTCGCGGAAGTAAAGACCTGGCTCCACGGTGAAGCACATACCTTCTGCCAGCTTTAAGGCATTTCCCGAATCATCCACATAAGAAGAGGGATCATGAACGTCCAAGCCAATCCAGTGAGAGGTTGAATGCGGCATGAACTTACCAAGATTCTCCTGAACGGTGTCTTTTGCAAATCCATTCTTAAGCAGTCCCTCCGAAAGATGTGTTAACGCGATCTCGTGCAAATTTTTTAAGGTCACTCCAGACTTCACATTTTCTAGAACCGCTTTTTGTGCATCTAAAACGATTTGATAGATCTTCTTTTGTTCAGCAGAAAATTTTTTTCCGACTGGAAGAACGCGCGTAATATCGGCGCAGTATCCTTGATATTCCCCACCAGCATCAATCAAAACAATTTCACCTTCGTTCAGAATTCGCTCCGTTCCTCTTGCATGCAAGATCGTCGATCTTTCTCCGGCACCCGCAATACTTTCATAAGCTGTCCACGGCATTCCCTGCGCCATAAATCGGGATTCAATCCAGCCTACAACCTCACGTTCAGATTTTCCTATTAAGTTTTGTTTCATCAACTCTCTGTGCACCAAAGACGATCTGCGGCCCGCTTCCTTCATTAGCGAGATTTCGTGATTATCTTTAACGAGCCTCATTGTACCAATAAGAGTTCGCGAGTCGCAAAGCGCTAAGGGCAAATTGGAAACACGACCGCGATGACGACTCTCGTAAGAAATCGTACTCAAAAGAGTCTGATCTATCTTTTGATTGCGCCCTATCGCTAAGGCAACTCTATCGAAGTCGTTTGTATGGCTGTGAATGATATCCGCAAGTTTATCCACACTTTCAAAGCTCACATCTTGCAATTTTTCTTTATCCGCGGCCGTTAACGAATGTCCGTCATCCCAGACGGCGGTGGCCTCGTTGGCATCCGAAAGAAAATACGTTTTTTTCCCAATAACTAAAAGAACCGCCCCAATAAGATGAACACCAGTGAGGTAATAAAAGTCCCCCGCCGTCTTATGTCGATACGCTACAGAATGCGATCTCATCGCTTCATCGCCAGAAGAAATCACAAAAAGCGTTCGAGAGTATTTTAAACCTAATTCTTGTCGTCTTTTTTGATAAATCATTGTTTCCATGTCTTGAGTATAGGTATGAGATACAATATTCTAAATGAAGCATTAAAAAGTACCTTATTTGGGTACTTTTTAGGAAACCCAGGAGAAGACCATGGAACACTCGCAATACCTTTCTGCTATCAAAAAAGCTCTTAAAGCGCGAGGCGTGACTTATCTGGATCTAGCTGAGCAATTGAAAATGACAGAGTCCGGAGTCAAAAAAATGCTCAACGCCAAAGACATTTCTTTTCGTCGGGTTCTACAGATATGCGACTGTCTAGGAATCTTGCCTGGCCAACTTTTTTCTCTTTCAGAAAGAACATCAATTTCTGAAGTTATTCTAACAACTCAGCAAGAAGAGGCGCTTTTAAAAAACCGCGGCTTACTTGCCGTCTACTGGCGTATTGTGATTGAAAAGTATGAGCCTCACGAAATCGAAAGGCTTCAACACCTAACAAAAGCCGAATTAAAAAAGATTTTGGATCGTTTAGTTTCGTTGAATTTACTCACAGCTCGCAAAGGAGTGTATAGGGCAAAGCACGTCGGTAAATTTAAATGGTCTGACAAATCTAAATTAGCTAGCACTCTTAACAAGGAATGGTCTGAGCTGACTTTGCACCGAGCCCTTTCGGGTAAATTCGACAGTTCTTTGCATCGTCTGGTTTCCATGAAGGTCTCTCAAGAGTCCTATCAAAATCTACTTAAAAAACTTTCCAAAGTTTTAGATGAAGCCGTTCAGGATTCTGAAAGTGAAGAACTCACTTTGAGCAAGCAAGAGCTTAAAACCTTTACAGCACTTATAGCGGTTACTCCTCAAGGTGTTTTTGATACTATTTAACGACTAAAACAATTTTACCTGTGTGGGCGCTGGATTCCATTAACTCGTGGGCCTCACGCGCTTGTTCTAGAGGAAATGTTTTATAAATCACAGGCTTCATATGACCTTGATTTAAAAGCGGCCAGATATTTTTCTCAAGAGCCTGGGCAATACGCGTTTTTTCTTCCACAGAGCGTGCACGCAATGTGGAACCCGTTAAAGTTAAACGCTTAAACATCATTTTTCTTAAATCCAATTCGACATGAGTTCCTTTTATCGTCGCAATCTGCACCAGTCGGCCCAAGGGCGCGAGAGCTTCAATATTGCGGATAAAATAATCTCCGCCAACCATATCCAGAATCACGTCCACACCGCGGCCTTGAGTCGTTTCTTTAATAGCCGTCACAAAATCTTCTTCTTTATAAAGAATCACTCGGTCAGCACCCAAAGCTTTACAAGGAGCCACAGATTCTTTTTTTCCGACAGTCGTAAAAACTTTTGCTCCCAGAGTGTGCGCCATTTGGATCGCCGTTGTGCCTATTCCACCTGATCCGCCATGAACTAAGATGCTTTCACCTTTTTGCAGTCGCCCACTTTCAAAAACGTTCGTCCATACTGTAAAAAAAGTTTCCGGCAAGGCAGCTGCGTGAATCATATCGAAATCTTTCGGAACCGGCAGACACTGGCCTTCAGGAGCCGCAGCATATTCGGCATATCCTCCCCCGGAGATCAGGGCACACACGCGGTCCCCGACTTTCCAACGGGAAACTTGAGATCCACAAGCAACAACTGTTCCCGCAACTTCCAATCCTAAAATATCAGAAGCTCCTGGAGGCGGAGGATAAGTTCCCTGCCGTTGAGCACAGTCAGGACGATTGATACCTGCCGCATGCACTTCGATTAATACGTCATGGGCTGCCGGTTCAGGGCGAGGACGCTCACGAACATAAAGAACTTCAGGGTCACCAGGATTTTTCATATCAATCACGCGCATAGTTCACCTCATCTGTGAGCATGAAGCGCGCGGAAGTAAGAGTCAAAATGCATTCCTGCAAAATAACATAACTCGCAAAAATGTATAATCTCAAGTCCTCTTGTCCCGCTCTTCGCTCGCATCTACATTGGCCTTCACTAAGGAGACTCCATGAAAACCACAGCAATCGTTTTGAGCTTTTTTACTCTCTTAAGCTTTCTGCCAACAACGCACGCAAAAGAAGTACAACCTTTGCTTACATGTTCGAAAACGGTGATCGACACGGTCTACATTCCAAAGCTGCGTGAAGTTGCTGATTGGACGGATGATCAACTTAGACCTTACGCGAAGCAGATGTGCAATTTAGAAAAGCAACAAGGTGCTTTACGCGGCTCGATTAAAAACCGTGCGGAAGAAATTCGCACAGGCAATTGGCGTATTTGCAAAGAAGTTATTCCTGGAAATCCAAATCCGACGGACGCCGAATGCAAAACGGCTTATGCTGAGAAAGTGAATGACCTTATCGACAAATGCATTGAGCTTGTTTCATTAGGACACAATCCGCACAATGTTCTTTTGTTCATTGATCCGCTCAAAGTAGAAGTCGCTTGCCTTAAAGGCGTCAATACGGCGTTAAAGTAGAACTGTCTTTACTTTCTAGTCTATAGACCAGCGTCCCGTCGTTAAGTCCTTCGGGCGAAATTCGATAAGAAATGTATGAGATTCTTCATGCATTTCTTCTTTGTTGTTTCATTATCGAGTGCGACAGCTCTGGCTGACGAAAGCTCGGTGTACACGTGTCGCTTTGAAGAGGATCCTCACGGATTTTCTTCAATCCGTATGAAGAAATATTTCGATACGGCCGCCAATAGGGAATTAGGAAAAGTCGATTTGATTCAGAATTTTATTGTCACCGAAAGCACTCCGACAAAAGTTTATCAGATTCCGCTTTTAGACAATCAAACCTACGTGCAATTGTGGTATTCGCCCACTCTTCGCGTCGACGCGCAACTCTCTTATAGCCAAGGCTCCAGAGAGTTCCACGCGACTTATAATAAAAATTCCGAACGCCGTGGGCTCATTTGCGTTGAATTGCGCGATTAAAGCTCAAACTGTCCAGATGCTTCCGGCTGATAAACAACCTCCTGCACTTTAAGTTTTTTCGTCGCACCATTAGGCATTTTCCAATTGATAGATTGACCGGCACTCAATCCCAACAAAGCGATACCCACCGGAGCCAAAATAGAAATACGTCCTTCTTCCAGCTTAGCGTCCTGCGGATACACCAATGTCATTTCGCTTTCCGTTCCTGTGGATTCGTCTAAAAACTTCACGCGAGAATTCATCGTCACAATGTCGCGAGGAATTTCCTTTTGCGAAATCACATTGGCACGACTTAGCTCTTCTTCTAAAGCTTCTGCCCACTGACCTTCCACTTGAGAAACTAAAGCAGTTAAACGGTGATAATCTTGATCTGTGATAAAAATGCGATTTTCTGTGGTCATACAATCCTCCTTAAGAGAGATGGTGTGTAATGAGATTTAAAATTTTAGGAATAAAAAAGAAACTAAGCGGCCTTCAGCAGAAATTTTCTGCTGCAACAAAATCTCAGAATAGGATTTTTAGACGTTGCATGGCGCATAAATGTATTAAACATGAAACTGATGAATTTATCAAGGACCGCCGTGCCAGGCCCATTTAAAGACACTATTTAACCAGATCCTGGACCTTTTTTCCGAGATCCAGAAGGATCTTGCGAACTCGGTCATAGTCTTTGTCCGTGCAGTCCTTAAAACCCGTCAGATGATAAAGTTTTTTAAGCGCTTTGGCTCCCTCGGGAGTTGAAGAGAAAGATTTCAAAGCAGCGATAATTTTCTCTTCCAACTCTTTAGGAAAATCCCTCCTAAAAACCACCGGCTCACTGGGAATAGGATCGGTTGTTTTTAGGATTCGTATTTTTTCAAAAACGTCAGGATACTGGGCTTTAACAAGAAGACGAGCATCCTGAGGCTCACCGTTTTCATCCGGCGTGTAATAAGTGGCCCCTGCATCGACTCGTCCCTGGTAGACCATGGTTACGACGCTGTCATGCTTTCCCGCAAAAATCACTTCACCCAGTTTCACGTTTTCATCCTTAAGCATTTTTGCCGCGAGAATATATCCCGATGTGGATGCAGGGTCGACAAACGCGAATTTTTTTCCGTTCAGATCTTGCAGGGTTTTAATTTTAGGATTCTTTGTGATGATCTGCCCGCGATATTCAGAAACTCCCAAATTCACACCCATGAGTCGAGCACGCGCCCCATATTTATCATGAGCCAAGATATAACCAAATGTATTCATAATCGCGCCGTCCACTCGTTGGGACCCCAGGGCCTCAACAACCGCAACGAAACTCACGGGCACTTGCACTTTGATGTAAAGGCCCGTCTGCTGGAAAATCCACTGCTCTAAAATCTTTCCATTCTCCATCAAGACAGCGCTATCTTGGCCAGGCACAAGAGCGAAATGGATCGGATTTTCTTTGTTCCCGAGTTGCTTCTCCGTGGTGCACGACAACAAGAAACACGAGGACATGATGATGAGTATTTTCTTCACCACAAGACTTTCTCCTGGAATATATGTTCTTGAATTTACTCTTGTTATTAAATGTATGCAATAAACACTCTTCTAAACTAAAATACTTTGTATACGTGAGGGTTTATCGAGCATAAGGAGTCCATGGAAATGCCAAAAGTGAAGGTCGAAATAGATGCTGATTTGCAGGATCTGATTCCACAATTTGTTGAGAATCGAAAAAAAGATATCGAGTCTCTAGAGCAGCTTGTGGAAAAGAATGATCTCGTCGCCATTGCACAGCTTGCTCACAAAATCAAAGGAGCAGCAGCGGGCTATGGTTTTAACGAGTTAAGTAATTTAGCGGCGCAAATGGAAAAAGCGGCGAAAGCGAACGATGCAACTCCACTGAAGGATTTAGTAAAGCAAATGAGAATACACTTTCTGAACGTTGAGATTCATTACGTATCTATGTAACAGGAGTTTATGACTCATCGGAGCCGTCTTTTCCTTTTTACCGCGTCCCTTGTTTTAGGTACACTGCTGGTGGCGGGAATCGTTGGTTATCAAATGGGTGTTTCTTCGTTATTGGAAGGCACCCAAGAAAAATTGGTTCAAATCCGACAGTTTAAAACCAAAGAGCTGCAAAAAGATTTTTCTTATTTAAATGATTCTCTTCTTGCGACAGCGGAAGAAAAATCTCTAAAAGATTTTTTTCAACGCTCACCTCAAGATCAGGAACAAATTCGCTCTTGGCTGCGCAGTCATGGAAGCGAAAGTGCCTGGCGATCCATCATTATTCGCGCCAACAGCAATCCCGAAGTTTCAGAACTTTCAAGAGTTCTCGGACAAATGTCGCCAAGCGCAGTTTTTCTTCAAGCTCATTTTATTCAGGAAGCTGTCGCTCAGAATAAAATGCCTCACGAAGTTATTAAATCTTCAAACCGTTCTCTATCTTACTTTAAAAGTCATGAACTTCTTCATCCCTCTATGACGTCACTGTGGAACCGATTGGAACTCAGTGATGTGATTCTGATAGATCCTAAGGGAAACGTCGTTTATACGGTCAAAAAAGAATTGGATATGGGAGCAAATCTGCTCTCGGGCACTTTTGCAAACTCACGTCTGGCACAAGCATTTCGCTGGTCAATGAATGCTTCACAAGGAGCCACTAAGTTTTTTGATTTTTCTCCGCTGACACATTTTTGGAGTTTGCCCGTCGGATTTCTGGTAACTCCGCTTTTTTCTCAATCCAGTTATATTGGCACTCTGGTTTTTCAAATCCCCATTGAACGTGTCGACGCTATTTTGAGCAACCAACACGATTGGGAAAGTTTAGGGTTAAGAAAAACCGGTGAAGTCGTGGCCTTTGGAAGTGACGGGCTGATGCGTAACAATGCCCGAGCTTTCTTTGAAAGTCCCGATAAGTTTCTTAGCAGTTATCAAAAGCACGAATCTTCAGTAAACAACGCTGAACTTGTCCGTCGCAGTCACTCCACAGCTTTAAGCATTGGACTTCCCCAAGATGATTTAAAAAATTATCTACAAAATCATGACATCATTGAAACGACAACGGACTATGCTGGGAACAAAGCCGTGCAATCCGTCGGCAAAGCGGTTCTCCCAGGAAACACGGAATGGATCATTATTGCAAAAGTCAGCGCTCAAGAAGCCCTGGTTCCCTTAACAAATAAGATTCTTCCTTTGGTTCTTTTTATTTTGGTTATTGGTGCGCTGGCCTTGGCGTCGGCATACATTTTCTCACGCCGTATGTTTCAACCCTTGCAGTCTTTAAATCAAGGTCTTCAAAAATTAGCTTCATTGGATTTTTCTGAAAAGCTTCCGGAGCAAAGAGGTGAATTCAAAAACCTGTCGGACCATTTTCACGAAGTTTCCCGTCAACTTTCAGAAATCAAGACACAAAAAGATTTTTTAGAGAACACGGTGCAATCCATTCACGAAGCGTTCTTTGTTGTTGAAATCAGCCACTCCGTTGAAGATAAAGTTCACATTCAGATTCGTGACCTTAATCCTGCGGCCTCCGAGATGTTAGGTCTTGCCGCTGCTTCTCTCAAAGGCACGGATTTGCAGATGTGGATCGATACGGACTACTCACAAATTCTTTCATCGTTAGAAAACCATAGCGAAAGCACGCAGGCCCTTTCGATGGAGGGCACACTTAAGAAAATTTCCGGAGAAAAAATTCCTCTGGATCTCTCCTGGGCTCTTTTAAAAAATTCCAAGAACTCTCATCCCACTTTAGTTGTCGTGGGACGGGATATTCGCTGGAAAAAAGAGATCGAAAAGGAACTCAAACTCAAAGAAGAACTTTTGAAAGAGTCGCAGTCTCTTTCAAAAACCGGCTCTTTCCGTTGGGATATTTCCACGGGAAAATGTCTTTGGTCTGAAGAGGAGTTTCACATATTGGGACTGGATCCGGCCACAACTCTTCCCACCTTTGAACTGTTTCGATCCCTGATACTTTCTGAGGACCTTGAGATTTTTGATGACGCCCTTCATGAGGCTCACCAAAATATCCAGCCTTTTAACTTAGATTTCCGTTTAAAAAAGAAAGACACCGGAGACATCATCTGGGTGCGCGCGCAAGGTCGCACCGAATATGATGACTATGGAAATCCGTTATTTATGTATGGTACAACCCAAGACATCACAGAACTTCGTCGCGTAGAGCAATCTTTGATTGCTGCTAAAAATGATGCCTTGAAATCTTCACAGGCCAAATCCGAATTTCTTGCACGCATGAGCCACGAAATCCGCACACCCATGAATGCCATCATGGGAATGGCAGAGCTTTTAAAAGAAACAAAGCTAAATCAGGACCAACAATATTACGTCACGATCTTCTGCAAAGCTGGCGAAGTTTTAATGGCCCTTATCAATGATATTTTGGATCTTTCGAAAATTGAGGCCGGCGAAGTTTCTATCGAAAATATTCCTTTTGATCTGAAGAAACTGATGATTGATGTCGAAGAAATGATGAAGCCTCGCGCTTTGGAAAAAGGGATTAACTATTCCTTCGAAATGACCCCGGGAATTTCTCCATATCTTATGGGCGATCCAAATAAGTTAAGACAAGTTTTAATCAATCTTGTCAGCAACTCTTTAAAATTCACCGAAACGGGCTACATCCGAGTTTCCGTGAGTAAAAATCCGTCAAAAAAGGACACACTCATGGTGAGTGTGAGCGACTCTGGCGTCGGAATTCCCTCGAACAAGCAGCATCTGATTTTCCAAAAATTCTCGCAGGCCGATAGTTCCATCACTCGGCGCTATGGCGGAACAGGACTGGGACTTGCCATTTCCAAGAGTCTTGTTGAGCTTATGGGAGGACAAATTTGGTTTAAGAGTCGAGAAAACATGGGAACGACGTTCTTTTTTACCATTCCTTATCGCGAACAGGTCTACAACCCTGTCACTCACAAACCTCTTCACCTGCATGGGGGAGAAATGGATTTTCTTCCCTACAGACATCGGGATCCCAATAAGAAAATTCGCATCTTGATTGCCGATGACACGGAAGACAACCGCACTCTTTTCACGCACTACCTCAAAAACGGTCCTTATGAAATTATTGAAGCTGAGAATGGACTTGAAGCTTTAGATAAGATAAAGTCAGGGCAGTTTGATATCGTCTTTATGGACGTGCAAATGCCAGAAATGGATGGGTACGCGGCGACGGATAAGATTCGTAAGTGGGAAGATGAAAACCACAAGCAACACACTCCGATCATCGCACTAACTGCTCACGCCCTTTCTGAGGACCGACAAAAATCCTTGCGTGCGGGTTGTGACGATCATATCGCCAAACCTTTCAAAAAGGATACGTTGTTAGGAGTGATCAATCGCTACTCATTATAGGAGGACTTCATGGGCACAGAAGAAAAGAGCCGTCTACTGATTGTTGAAGACGACGCCGATATTCGTGAGCTCCTTAAGCACTTCTTAAAGGAATTCGTCGACGAGATTGTTGAAGCTGAAAACGGAGCCGCAGCTTTGCAATACGTGAAATCTCAAGAGTTCGATACCATTCTTTCCGATATCGAAATGCCGCAAATGAACGGACTTAAATTTTTAGCTTATGTTCGTTCTTTGGGGCAGATGACACCGTTCGTGGTTTTGACAGCTCATGGTGATCACTCCCGCGCTCTCGAAGCTCTTTCATTGGGCGCTTTTGATTTTATTACCAAAGATTCAAAAAGAAAATTGGTTATCGAAAGTGTTTGTGCCGCTTTGAAATTCGGCCGCGAAATGAAAGCTTCGAAAAACGATCCGGTCCGCTCCAGCCACCTTCGCAAGATCTACACGGACATGTCTAAATCTTCTGAGATGCGCTTGCGCAAAATCATCGAAGAGATGTCATCGTCCTCGAATTAGGAGCTTTCAATGGTTAAAATGTCCGCCGTTTATCAAGGCCAAAAACACTGCGAAATCACGCATGAACCTTCAGGTGCCCATATCGGGACCGACGCCCCCAAAGATAACAATGGAAAAGGCGAACTCTTCTCCCCCACGGATCTGGTTGGTGCTGCGACTGGAAGCTGCATGCTCACAGTTATGTCGATTGCTGCAGATAAAGATGGTGTTGAGCTTAAAGGTTCCCGTGTGAGTGTTGAAAAAGAAATGCACGCAAGTCCCCGTCGCATTGCCAAACTCACAGTGACTTTGCATCTTCCGCAAAGTGTGCCCCATGATTATCGCAAAAAACTTGAGACGATTGCTTTAAATTGTCCTGTGAAGCTAAGCCTTCACCCTGAGCTGCAACTTCCCGTTGTTTTCCACTACGATATCTAATTTATTTCACTAAAACTTGAACAGATCCTTTGAGCTCATTGTCTTGATAGAGCTCAAAGGTGTGTTTTCCAAGCGAAGGCGTCCACAAATACGCTTGATGGGCCGATACTTTTCTGTTGCCATCAATTTTCCAGTGAAGCGTGTGCGCTTTGGGACCTTCCACCAAAAGGGGCATCTTTTGATTCACAGACGGAATGGCCGGATCTAAAGCGAGTACCATGCCATCTTGTGGATAAACGATACGAGCATTTGGATACACTTGAGGTGCTTTATTTGTTTTATTTTGCGCAACCGGAGCAAGTGAAACTTCTGTGTCCGGATATTTCTCATAAAGCCACTCCATCACTTTTTTCCAAATGGGCGCTGCACCGCTAATACCCATCACGTTCCACATTGGCTCCCCTGAGAAATTGCCCACCCAAACGCCGACGGTGAAGCGTGAATTAAAACCGACACACCAGTTGTCACGCATGTCTTTGCTTGTACCTGTTTTTACCGAAGCCCCTTGTAGCGACAAGGCAGAATCTAAACCAAATCCCAAAGCGCGGTTTTCACTTTGTGAAATAATCTGCGCGACTTCTTTCGCACTGTTTTCGGTAAATATTCTTTTCTCGTTCGTGTGGTCCATTTTTAAATCAAAACGCAAAGGCGAATAAATCCCTTTTTGCGCCAAGGTTCTATAAGCTTGTGTGAGATCTTCCAATGTCACGTCAGCCACACCAAGAGCCAATGCGGGTCCATAATGATCAGGTTCTTTAAGCTCACGAAAGTTCATGTCTTTAAGTTTTGACCAAAAAGAATCGTCATTGAGCAGTTTAAATACTTTCACGGCCGGAACATTGAGTGAAGACGCCAAAGCTGTTTTTACTTTCACCCAACCGTAAAACTGTCTGTCGTGATTTTGCGGTTTGTAAACTCCCCGATCAAAAACAATATCCACCGCCGAATCTTCAATCCAAGATTCCGCATGGAGAAGATTTTTTTCAAACGCCGTTGCATATAGGAATGGCTTCAGCGTCGAACCCGCCTGGCGAAGAGCCTGAGTTCCGTCGACATAAGAAGATTTCTTATCACTTCCCTCGCTGCTGACGTATGCCCACACTTGTCCCGTTTTATTTTCAATCACCAGAACCGCAGCGTTATGTACGTTTTGACTTTCAAGACTGCGAAGCTGCGATGCTATGATTTCCTGAGCATAAACTTGCAAATCTTTTTGCAAGCTCGTGATAACTTCACCGTGCGCTCCTGTTGAGCTGAGTTTTTGAGCTAAATGCAAAGCGTACTGCTGTGAAAGGGAAGCTGTGGATTTTCGTGACAGCTCTGTCATGCTAGCTTGAAATTCTGCGCATAACGAAGGCTCTTGCCAGCAAGCTCTTTGCGCCCACTCTGCAGGCTTTGCATTCGGTGAACGAATCAAAACGGAAAGAAGTGTTGCTTCTTTTAAAGTTAAACCTTGAGGTCTTTTATCAAAAAGCGTCCACGAAATACTGCTCAATCCCCGGTATTCACCTCGGAAAGGGACTAAATTTAAATACGCTTCAAGAATTTGCTCTTTCGTCCATTGTGATTCCAGCTTGTAAGCAGCGACAATTTGTCTGAGCTTCCCCGTAAGCCCCTGATACACTTTCTTGTCCATCGATGTAAGCTTAAGCACCTGCATCGTGATCGTACTGCCACCACGAGAAGATTTTTTGAAAAGGCGTTGGTATAAGCTTGCAATCAAAGCTTTGTTATCGGCGCCACCGTGCTCATAAAAATTCTGATCTTCGGATTTCAAAACGGCCGAAAGCATTGCCGGAGAAATATCCTTAAGCGCACTCCACATAAAAGTACGCTCATGGGTATTTTGCCGCCACTGATGTAAAGGTTTTCCGTCTCGGTCCAAAAGGAATAATTCAGAACTTTGGTACGACGATTTTACGTTCTCAAACGATTTAATTGCAGGAATGCTCTGGAAGAAGGCGCCCGCACAAAGAGCGCCTCCCACCAAAACAACTACTAATGAGCAAATGAAGATTTTTTTCTTCACTCTTTCACCGTCCATGAACTTTCTGGAAGCTCGGCAAAAAGATCTGGGCTGTACATCGCTTCAACACGCGTCACAGGTAATACATAATGACCCGCTTGATTAAAGCGCACCGTATATTCGATTTCCTGATTATCCGGCGTGAACCAAGAGAAATAGAAGCGGATAAGCTCTTCTTTTCTTTCCACGGCCGTCGCCCAAGAACTTTGCAATACAGTCGCTCCTGCCGGGATCGGATCTTCAACAACAACCCATGTCTGCGGAGCCTGTGAAGTGATTTTTAATTTAATCTTTGCGACATCTCCGACACTCCACACACCTTTAGTTTTTTGTTCCACAGGACTTACTGTTTTTTCTACTTTAAATCCCGCAAAAGTTGCTTTTGTCACAGGAGTCGCCGCTTTTGCCGAAACCGTGATCCATGGTTTGCCAGCACCTTTTTGTTCGAGCTGAACTTGTGCTTCTTTTTCTTTCCACGGAAGTTCAAAAACCGCAGAGCTTCCTTTGGACCACTCGTGCGTTGCTTTTTCCGACCCTAAATTCACTTGGAATGTGCCTTGAACTTTTTCTTTAGAATAAGCGGCTTGGAATTTTCTCATTGTTAGAGAACCCCAGGCATTATCCGTTGTCATGTACCAAGCCCCGTCTTTTTGACGAGATAGAACTCCTTGATACAGGCGTGGCGTATCAGATTTCCATGAAGGCTCTGACATTGTTGCCATAATCAGTCTTAAGATTGAGCTTTCCGAATCACGCATCAACCATGGCATGCTTTCGCGCTCCTCATTCTTAAGTTGCAGACGTTTTGCAGAGAAATAAAATCGGCTGCGCAAAAGAGCTTCAAGATCCGCAATTTTCTTTTCTCTTTGTGGAATATTCTTTTCCCACAGGTGGATTTGATACCATTCGACTAGAGTGTACAGCGGCCACTGATTTCCTTGCTCATCAATGGATGTCAAAAGATCGATATTCAGACGACGGAAGCGAGACAAGGCTTCAAAAGCCGTAATTTTTTTAAGCGTGTCATCAGCTCGACTGACCTCAACCTCTTCTTTCAGCTTTCCTTCTGCATAGGAATTTAAAGCTTCGAGCATACGGTTCTCAGTTTCTTCCGTAAACTTGAAACCCGCTTCATGGGCAATTGTTAAAACGTACGCGGTTAGATTCACACTTCCTTTAGAATAAGAGCTTGGGAAGTAGCGAAGAAGACCATTGCTGTCCAAATAAACGTTCAACTTAGATTCAATCTTTTGCCACAGCTTCTTATCATTTAAAGAAATAGCTCTTGAGACCTGTTGCTCTAAGCAAGTGTATTCATAGTTTTTCCAAAATTCTTTAATTCCTGCTTGAGAGCCGCCTAAGCCTTCTGAAAGTTCAACAACAACGGAGCTTTTATTTACTTCTGCGCCTGCAGGCTGTTGTAAAGCGAGTTTACTAAACTCAGGCCAAGCACCCCATTCACTCTGATAAATGCGTGCAACACGCACTGGTAAAACTTTTTGGGCTTTTTTAATTTCATCCAAAGTTTTACCCTTCTCATTTTTCGCCGTTATCACGTATTCGAGCGAACCCGCTTGAGGCGCACGAATTTTCCAATGAACTTCCTTAGCTTCTCCTGGATTTAAGCGCATTTTTTGAACTGTGAGACCTTCCATTCTTGGAGTCACATTCAAACTCAAATCCAAGTTTTGCACTTCTTTAGAAGCGTTGCGGATCGTGAAGCCCGCAAGGAAATCATCACCTTCACGTGTAACGCCAGAAAGCCCCGGCAAGATCATCAAATCTTGGGACGACTGAATAGAAGTCCATCCTGTACCGAATTGATCGGCACCCTGAAGAGCCACAGCCACAATTCTAAAACTTGTTGTTGAATCATTCAGAGGAATTTCAACTTTGGCCTGACCTTGAGCATTGAGAGTCACTGAGGGATTCCAATACAACAACGTATCAAAGAGTTCACGGCGAAGGGCTCCGCCACCGTCACCACCGATAGGAACTGCTTTTAAACCAAAGTGTCTTTTACCGATCACCAAAGATTGAGCCGTCGCCATAGACAATGTGTGAGGACGCATGCGCATCATGGCACTGAGAATATCCCAAGAGTGATTATCACGAAGTTCAAGCAGTCCTTCGTCCACGGCCACCAAGGCGACTTCACCTTTTGCAGCGGGTTTACCACTGGCATCCTTCACACTGACAGTGACAAGAGACTTTTCACGCGCCTTATAAGTCTTGCGATCCGTGTTCACGGTGACTTTTAAAGTATTTTCTTTCCAGCCGACCTTGATATTGGTCATACCAAGTTTGAATGCAGGTTTTCCAAGATCGACAAGGGCCGTGGGTTTTGGATCGTTTAATCGTCCACGGATTGCAAAAGCAGAAACAACGACATTGGGTGCATACTCTTTTTTAATCGGTACACGAACGACTGGACGGTCCCCTTTGACATCAATCACCTCAGAGTAAAGAACAGTGTCTCTTTCTACAGTGACCAAGACTTTCGCTTCTGGGAAGGGCGTGCGCAATTGAAACTCTGCAACCTCTCCAGGCTCGTAAGTTTTTTTGAATGGAATTAAATCGGCCCGGTCATTGTCTTCAGATCCAAACCACTGAGTTTCTCCCGGCTTCACAATCCACTGATTCACATTGGCAATGCTCTGCCTTCCTTGAGAATCTTTCGTCGTCACAACCGCAAGAACGGACCCGCTGACCTTGGATTTTCCAGCGCAGTTAAAGACACCCTTCGAGTTCGTTTCACCACTGCAAAGCTCTCCGATTTTTTTATATTCGCGGAAGTCTTCGTAAGCATAAAAACCACCGACTAAGCGTTTGCGATGTGAGTAATAACGGCTGGTATAAAGATCAACTGTCACTTTCTGACCTTTTAAAGGCTTTTGCAGAAGATCCAAAGCCACGACATCAAACTCAACAAGATTCGGAGTGGCCCACCATGATTTCGCCTTAATTCCCAAAACAACTGATGAAGGCCACATTGTAAATGAACGAATCACACTTTGAATTTCACCATTAGGATCTTTGTATTCAGCTTCGGTACGAAGTTTTTCCGGCCCTGCTCCGTATTTAAGATTTTTAACATCCACTTGATAAGCGCCTTGCTTATTAAGTTGAAAATTCTCAACTCCACTTTGTGGAATGTGACGTGCCCCCTCATCTTCCCCAGAACGGAAAAGGCCCTCTTTCACTCCGCCATTGGCAAAAGTAAAATCCTGGAAGTCGTCGTCTTCAGGGTTGAAATAACTTGGCTCAACACTCCAACGCACTTTCATTGGAAGATCCACCGTCGGTCCGCCCGAGAAATAAGTACCACTGACTTGGATCGGAATATTTTTTTCTAAAACAAATGACGGTGTCGCACTTTGCAAACGTACTTGAATCAGAGGAACACGGAAACTTTCGATTGCAAATTCTCCGACGGAAAGGGACAAAGCTGGCGTCTGCTTTTCAAGCGTTAGCGTCCAGCGTCCCATCTTCACTCCCGCCGGTGAACTCCATTTCAAAAGAGCCACGCCTTTTTTCTTATCCCACTGCAAAGGCAGCTTAAACGATTGTAAGCCCGAATCATGAGACAGATTTAAAGTT
>NZ_CAMLDV010000014.1 GCF_946478835.1 uncultured Bdellovibrio sp.
AGAAGATCCTTTTTCTTCTTCATTTTCAGAGACTTGCGGAGTTGCCGTTTCTTCTTCTTTTTGAGAAGACGGCTTTACTTCAGACGCAGGTTTTTTCTCTTGAACTTCACGAACTTCAGAAGCCTCACTGGCTTCCGCATAAAAGGATGGATCTGGATTTGTAGGAAGACTTGTCGATGACGTCTGATCAAAAACGCCGGAAGATCGCTCTACGTTGGCCTGCATTTGACCACACGAAGCCAAAAGCACAAGCTGGCTAAGAAGAAGGAAGACACTCAAATTTTTCTTCTGTAGTTTCATAAAAACCTCGTTCACACCGGGCAGATTACCAAGTTCATCAGAGGTCTTGAGATTTTTTTGGATCCCTTGAAAAGAAGAAAAATGCGGTGACGAAGTTCGTCGCCACCGCAAGTGTCATTATTTTAGACGGACGCGAAATCCACCGAACATGATAACCTCGGAATATTCGTAACCATTTTCCGCTTTTACGGTTTTACGGGCGCGAATTAAAAGCTCCACATCTTGAGGAGTTTCTTTCTCTTTCACGATAGCCATAGAATAATCTTGTTGAGCTTGTCCCCTGTTTAATTGCTCCAAAGAAGTCTCAAGAAGAATCTCATATTTTTTATTCACAAGAAGCATTTCGTAATTATCAAACGTGACTTCGACTTTCAGTCCGTTTGGAGCAACATAGCTTTCTGATGTCGGCAGTTGATCAACCACCCATTGAGAATCTTGGCACTTCACCACTGAAACTTTTATCGTTGCATCTTGATTTTGCTCTGTCGCGCTTTCATTCAATAGCTCTACACGAATCACTTTCTGGCCAGAGTAGTTCGACTGAGAATTACAATAAGCCACCGATCCATCCAAAACTTTATAAACCTGAACTTCAGCCTGTGCCGCAGTTCCCGCAAACAACCCCATCAACACTACAAAAAACGCCTTCATATGAACCCCTTCAATAATCAGTACGAGGTGTTTAGCACGGGAAGCTGGGCTATTCTATAAAAACTCCCGTTTACCGCTTTAATCGCGAATTTTCCGTTGCTCGGCCTTCTAGCCTCGACTAAGTGGGCGACTTTTATTGAGTGCATTCATAAACTTTGATAGTTTTTCTGAATGAGTTCAGAAAGTTTTCTTTCCATCGATTTCGGTACAAGTAATTCCCTGGTCGGAGCTTTCCATCAAGGCAAGCGCTATGAGGCTCTTTCTGTAGATCCTAAGGCCCCCGATGCAACCATGATGCGCACTCTGCTTTACTTTCCCAACCCGGATCTTTGTTATTACGGCTCCGAAGCCATTGAGCAGTATATTGAACAAGACATGGAAGGACGCCTTTTCCGTTCCTTCAAATCACATCTTCCCAATCAAAATTATTTGGGAACGGTTTTAGACAATCGCATTCTGACTTTAGAAAACTTGATTGGTGTTTTTCTTTTAGAATTAAAAAAGCGCGCCGAAAAAATTCTCAATGCTCCTATTGAAAAAGCGGTGATTGGTCGCCCTGCCCGTTATTCGATGGATGCTGTGAGTGATGGCTTTGCCTTGCACCGAATGCAGAAGGCCGCTACTTTTGCAGGTTTTAAAGAAGTGCAATTCGTGCCGGAACCTTTGGCCGCCGCTTTTGATTATCGCCGCCAGCTAAATTCTGAAAAAACGGTTTTGATCGGCGACTTCGGTGGAGGAACTTCCGATTTTACTCTGATCAAACTTCGTCCTGAAGGTTTTGCCAAAGAAGACGTGCTCGCGATTGATGGCTGTCCTCTTGCTGGCGATGCTTTAGATAGCGTGTTTATGAGTCATCGTCTGAACGAGTACTTTGGCGCAAAATCCCGTTACCGTCTGCCCATGGGAAGCAACGTTTTAACAATGCCTTTTGGTGTGACCCAACGTTTGAATCATCCCGCCCACATCGTGCATCTTAAAGAAAAAGACACCTATGAATTTATTCGCGAAGTGAAGAAATGTTCTTTAACGAAGAAAGATGCGGACGCGGTTGAGCGCCTTTTCACTTTGATCGAAGATCAACAGATCTTCCCTTTCTTTGAGCATATCGAAAAAACAAAGCGCGCTCTTTCGATGGCCGATCAAACTCGGTTTGAATTTGATTATCCGGGTCTTGAAATCACAGAACCGTTTTCAATTTCACAATTTGTGGAATGGGCCGACGCCACAAGAGAAAAAATCTTCGCAGCTCTTGATGAGTGCCTGAAATCCGCAGGCGTTTCTTCAGATAAAGTGGATTTAGTCTGTCTTACAGGAGGAACGGCGAAAGTCCCGTTCATTCAAAAAGAATTGGAAAAAAGATTCGGCGCTAACAAGTTACAAACCCAAGCCCACTTCCACTCCGTCCTTTCGGGACTGACGGAATCAGCAGGCTTCTGGGCTCAAGGACAAAAAGTCGTTTAAACGACGTAGTGCACGTACATCTTTAAATAAAAACCTTCAGGGAATTGCATCAGTGTGGGATGGTCTGCCGCATGGCCGCCACGTAAAACACTGCGCACTTCAGAAAAGTTTCTTAAAGACGCTTTACGAATAGCATCGCGGAATTCTTCTTCTTCAAGCAATCCCGAACAAGAGCACGAAGCCACAAAGCCATTCTTCTTCACAACACGGAAAGCTTGCGTGTTCATTTTCAGATACGCGTGCTTTCCAATCGGAATATCTTTTTTAGATTTAATAAAGGCCGGAGGATCTGCGATCACGATGTCATAGTATGTGCTCGCAAGCTCAGTAAGGCCTGTCGAGACATCCATCTCATGCACGATCACTTCAGCGCCTTCACGTTCTGCATTCTTTTTTGCAAATGCCAAAGCTGTTTTAGAAACGTCCACCAATGACACTTCCACTTCAAAGCCCAAAGATTTTAGTGCGCGAGTGATTTGTGTCGACCAATGACCGACATAACAACAAAGATCCAAAACGCGTAGCTTGCGCTTTTCTTGAGTCCTTGCCCAGTTTTTAAATAACTCCACAGCCAAATGAATATTGTGAGTTTGATCGAGGAAGAATCCAGTTTTTTGACCTTCTTGCAAATCACAGCTCATGCGCACAAGACCGTCGTCGCTAGCTGCATTGAAAAGAATTTCAACATCTCTTAAATCAAATCCAGGAAGATCTTTGATCGTGCGAGGATCATCCACTGTCAAACCTTCAAGCTTACGGATGCCGACGTCATTCCGAATCACAACAGCGGTTTTATCCCAAGAAAATTCTGAAAGACCTAAAGCTTTGGATTTTTCCACAAGACCTTTAAAGAAACCTTCCGCGTCTTTCAACGCTTCATTCATTCCCGCAGTAACTAGTTGAGCCGCGAAGACCTGCGCCTTCTGACCTTTTTGTTCAATCACGTAGTAATCAAGCACAAGACCTGGAATGTAATCAGACTCACCAAAAGCCAAACGGAAACTTCCACGGAAGCCTGCCGCCTTACGAACTTTCCAGGAGTTCAAAACTTTTTCCTGAAGAAATTCAAAACTTGTCGGCTCTTGATCTTGAGGACTGAAGCTCAAAGCACGAAAGGCAATCAGAGAGTGAGGATTGCCGTAACCACGCGCCAAGAACTGACCTTTAGAGTCCTGCAACTCGACTGGAGTTCCCGGGATAAGTCCTTTGGGACTTGCGGAAAGTTCATTGGAAAAAACCCACGGATGACCGCTACGAATACGTTTGTCCGCTCCAGGACGGAGTCTCCATACGGTTACCATTCTTACTCACCTTCAACCGCAAAAACGATCATCTCTGTCAGTTCTTTTTTTGAAAAATTATTATCGACCATCACCAAAAGAGTGCGACGACCATCCGCCAACTTCGGTCCCCATGTGAGGGCTTCAAAGTTTTGAATCGTTTTATCGCCACGCTCTTTTGTCAGATCCGTTTCAAAATCAATAAGCTTGATTTTATCAACGCCCGTGAATTTGCCATCACTCAGTTTTGTTAAACCTGTGATGTCAGTTCCTTTAGAAAGATCGGCAAGATAAATCGCCACCGTTTGCGCCCACAGATTTTTTGAGAAGATGCGAACACCACGCTCAAGCACAAGCATTTTTGTTTCAGATAACGCTAGAATTTCAGAAACACCTCTGAAAACTTCTTTACCCTTTTGATTGTCTTTAAAGGCATCCACACGATACGCGTATTCTGCGACGGGCTTATAACCCTGCTGACCTTTGTCTTCGTATTTCAAGATACGAATCCAATCACCGTTCACTTCTTCACCGCTGATGTAGTCTTGCGCCAATGAAGACTCAGTACTTGTGAAAACAAATTTTCCGTCAGCAAAACTTGTTAAACCTTCAAAAGCCGCATTGTTTTGAATGCCTTTCTTTTGTTGGCCCGTAGTTTCTGGCAAAAATTTATCAGGAATTGGAAAATCGGATTTCCATTTTCCATCGGCATTCACACGGAAAATACGCGGCATCTCGCGAGGCTTTGCATCGTTATTGCCTTCAGAAGAAATCAAAAAATCTCCGTCGAGCAAACGCACCAAACCTTCAGGGTCAAGGCCCGCAGGTTTATCAGCTTCCATGGGAAGACCTGTGATGAAATGAACTTTCTTAGGCGTTAACGTCACCATTTTTTTATCGATCTTCAAATCAAACTCAAAAAAGCGCGGCTCACCGGCGCGGCCTTTGTCATCAGAAAGAGCATAAAGCGTGTTATCACTCCACACCATTCCTGAAAGTCCGCCGATTGTCGCTTTTTCAAACTTTGTTCCCGTCGGAATCGAAGTTTCGCCAACGTATTCCAAACGGAGCGCATGCGCCTGAACACCCACCATTAAAACTAAAAAAGAAATAAAAGATTTCAACATTCTAACTTCTCCAACGAAGTTCAGTTTCTTTAACCGGATGATTGAACTCACGCTTTTGCTCAAGATGATCATGATATTCCGTCTTCAAAGCGTAGTACCATTTCGCCTGGGTGTCGGCGTCTTTAATCAACATCAAACTTGGATCGTATTTAAGACCCTCTTGCTGTTTCGTCACAGCATCCATGTCTTGTCCCAAGAAATTTTTTGAGAACAAATGAAGACCTGGCTTAATCAAACTCAACCAAGGAATATCCCAATACGCGAGTTGCGTCACACGCGTATTCATTTCATCCACCGGGGTCAGCGCCGTGAACGAATAGAAATTGCGAGGTCCCACTTCGATATGCTCCACACGCACACACGGAAGAGTGAATGTAATTTCAGTCGTCGGAGCTCCGCCCAAAATCTTATAAGCTTTGGAATTTTTCGAAGGCTGATGGCGCACCATTTGGAAGCCGTAGTTGACCGGTGCAAATTTCTTTTTCTTTTCAAGCATTGTTTTTTCAGAACGCCAGAACCAGCTCTTATGCACGTAAGGTCCATGCGCCGGGTCCATCAAACCAATCACAGCGTGATCGACGTGGCATGGGAAGTTCACCACGTAAGTCAGCTTTGGTTTTACATCCGAAGGGAACGCTTTCATCACCGGAACTTGCGGTGCCTTCGTCATATCGTAATCTTTATCACCAACAAAGATCCAAATAAGACCTTGAGCTTCGTGAACAGGATAAGAACGCACTTTGATTTTGTTGGGATTTAATTCTTGATCTGGACACAAAGAAGGAATCTCTGTGCACATGCCTGTCCCATCAAATTTCCAACCGTGGTATGGACACTCAATCGTGTCATTCACAACGCGACCGTAGCTTAATGGAATCCCACGATGAGGGCAGATATCACGAACCGCAGAAACTTTTCCTTTGCTATCGCGGAAGAAAACAATCGGTTCATTCATGATTTTGCGAGACTGTGCCTTTCCAATCGCCAATTCATGGCTGGGAAGTCCCACATACCAAACATTCTTTAAAAATCCCGTGTACATCTAAATCCTCTAACGTAACCCGGCTCTTTTTTCCGCGAGCAAGCAGGTATTTTGTAACAGCGTCGCTATGGTCATCGGTCCGACTCCACCAGGAACGGGAGTTGCCGCTTGCACCCAGCCTTCAAGTTCTTCAAATCGCACATCTCCACACAGTTTTCCTGCAGGGCCTCCGCGGTGCATACCCACGTCGACAACGATGGCGTCCTTTTTAAAATCATCTTTTCCCAGCATGCGCGCTTTTCCCGCCGCCACAATCACCAGATCCGCCTGACGAGTGATCTCAGAAAGATCTTTCGTCTTTGAGTGACAAACCGTCACTGTCGCGTTGGCTTCGGTCAAAAGCTGCGCCATCGGTTTTCCCACGATGTTGCTGCGCCCGACAACCACCGCACGCATCCCTTCAACAGGAACTTTGTAGTGCTTCAGCATCGTCATCACGCCCGCTGGAGTGCAGGGTTGTACAACAGGTTTTCCAGCAAAGAAATAACCGAGTGAAGAATAGGTTAACCCATCTGCATCTTTTTCAGAGGACAATAAATTCAAAACTTCTTCGGAATTCAAATGCTTCGGAAGCGGAAACTGCACCAAGATCCCATCGACGTGATCATCTTGGTTTAAAGCAGTGATGTGATCGTTGAGTTCCTGCTGGGTGGTGCTCGACGGTAAAGCGTGAATCGTGGAAGTCATGCCTACGGATTCACATGCGAGTTTTTTATTTTTTACGTAAATGTGAGAAGCAGGATCATCGCCGACAATGACGACTGACAGATGAGGAGATCGGCCCTTTTCCTTCACGAAACTCACCACGCGAGGGGCAAGAGATGAACGCACTTCTTTGGCCACTTCCTTACCATTGAGAATGAGCATCGGACCTCCCATTTTTTGTGACCTCAATCTCACTTATTTGCCTAAGAAATTCAATGGTTTAATAGCTGCATTCAGAAAATTAACAAAGCCTTAAAAAGATCTCTGTCCGAGGTCGTTCGCGACAGTCCAGAACCGTCAAAAAGCCATTTTATTCTTGATTCCAACCCCGCGTTTAGGGTACAAACCCTTTAAAACATTAGGGGATTTAATAAATGGCTGATAAAGTAAAACTCTCAAAAGACGGCAGTTCTATCGATTTCGTTCAGTCTGACAGCCTCCCTACGTCCCTTAAAAAATTCCGCCAAAGCCCAGAGATCGAAGGTTTCTACCGCTTTATCTTCGAAAACGATTTGCAAAAAGAAGCTTTCGAAATTTTGGATCGTATTATCATCCAGCGTAAGGCGAAAAAAGCCGGCGCGAAAAAAGAAGCCGCTGCTGCTGCGAAGGAAGAAAAAGCTGCAGCCGCTGCCGCCGCAAAAGCTCCTGCCAAAGGCAAAAAGAAGTAATCACACGAAGTCCGGACCTCCGGACTTTGTTTTTTGATTTTATCGGTTCTCACCTCTGAACTCATCTTGCTTTCAGTCTCCGCACATGGAGAAACCAATGAAAGCAAATCAAATCCTAAAAAATAAAAAAGGCCAAGGACTCATTGAGTACCTTATCATCGTTGCGATTGTCGCCGTCGGTAGTATTGCGATCATCAAAGTCGTCGGCGGTAACGTAAACGTACAATTCGCGAACGTCGCACAAGCTTTGGGCGGCAAAGAAAGCCGCAAAAAAGACGCTTACGACGTCACTGACAACATGTACAAGAAAAAAGACTTTAGCGATTTCTTTGACGGTGCCGTCAATCCCTCAAAATCCGAAAAGAAATAATGAAACTCTTGCGTACACAAAAAGGTCAGGGCGTGATTGAAGCGACCCTGACCTTACCTTTATTGGTGGTCGTCGGAACTGTTTTTACTCTGCTGCTTTATCGCGGAATGGTTTTCTATTTTGCCGACTACAATTTGCACGAAGCTTTGATCTGCGGGCAAAGCTCTCACCTGTCTTCTTGCGAACAAGAACTGCGCAATCGAATATCGAAAGTTCTTATCATCAACATTCGCTCGGACATCCGCATATCTAAAAGAGGCAAAGACCTTCAAGGAAAAATCTCTATTGATTTCACTCCACCTTTAGAAATCGAAAAAACTTTAAAAGGACCCCGATCATGGTGATTTACAATCAAAAAGGTTCGGCCTTAGCCATTATTCTTGCTGTTCTGCCCGTCTTTATTGCGGGGGCTTTACTGTGCTTTTCTCTTTTGGGAATTTTGCAAAACGATTTGGGTCTTAAGTATCAATGTCGCGTGGAGGGACAGAGTGGCCAAAAACGAGTCGCCCCACTTCTTTCCACCCTCTTGGCTTTAAATCCTGTTGCCATTGCCGTGAAAGCGGAACTGGCTGAAGCTATTTTAGAACTCGAAGCAGCGATTGCCAGTGAAAATCCTGCAGCTATCGCAAAAGCTACCAAACACTACATGCAGGTTCTTGAGAAAAGAGACAAGCTTGATCGCAGACAAAAACAATTAATTAAACAAAGTAATCTGCTGCTTCAACAGTCCCATACCTTCACCTCGATGGGCCTTCGTCGCACCGGTGCCACGGCTTCAAATGTCCTTCTCAAAGTCGATTTAAGTTCCGTTCGTGGTAAAGCTCCCAAATTGGCTGTCCGTCCGGATTCACCGGACATCGCTCCGACATACAGTCCGGTGGATGATTTTGAAAACAAGCAAGCTCTGGCTCACGAATGGCAGTACCGGGTTCAAGTCCGTCCTCCTTTTTCAAATTTTCTAAAAGGAGAATTTAGTTTCAAAAAAGCGTGTGCCGTTTCCCTCGCAAAGGAGAATTCTTCATGGCTACCAAAAATCATCGTGGGCAAATACTCATTGAAGTCTGTGTGGTGATGCTCTTTGTAGTTTTCTTCTGTTTTGCCGCCGTCACACAGCTTGGAAATCTCAAAGACACTCAAAAAAAATATCAACTCACTGAGGATAAAAATCATGCAACAAAAAATTCTTATCGCTCTAAAAAATAATTACCTTCTTGTCGCCTTCGTCTGCTTAGGCCTTATTTCCTTTTTCATCACCCGTCCGGCAGCAGAGCCCGTGCAGAAAGACACTTTTCTGCCCGAACCTAAATCCGTCGACACTTTTATTCCCCGTGGTTTTGTGCTTGTGCCGATTGAAATTTCCAACGCCGAATCGTTGGCGTCTTTGGTGGGCGATATGGGTGGTGTTGTGGATTTGTATCTCGCTTCCAATGAAAAACAAAAAGGCGGACTTAAAGTAGGTTCAAAATTAAAACTTTTGCGAGCGCCTTTAAATCCGCAGCAATATGCGGTTTTAGTAAAAGAAACCGAAAGCTCAAGACTTCTTAGTTATGCAGGTCCCTTTATTGCGGTTGTTCAGAATCCTGATGAAAAAGGCACTCAGCTCAGCTCTTCAGGTCCTTCGCGTGTTCGTGTTGAATATCAAAATTAAGAGGTTTTTATGAAGAACTTGTTAATTCCATTTTTGTTCTTAACTCCATTGAACGTTTTTGCGCAAAGTATCCTCTTGCAAGCTCCAGGAGCTTCTGCGGGTTCGTATCAAGAGTTTTTGAAGTCTCACAAAGAAGTCATTTCTTATGTGGAGCACACGCAAAGCCACTTATCAAAAAACGAAGCCCAAGAGGCTCAGCTTTTTCAGTTGGGTGATTCTTTTAACCAAGATATCACGTCGACAATCACTCAGCTTAAGAAAATTCAAAATGAAGGACCTTTAACTTTATTAAGTCTTCGCTACGTGCGCGACCTTACAGAAAAAAGTTTAAATTTAAAAACCACGACGCAAGAACGTCAGGAGCTTTTGCATTTCTATTGCAAAAGTGTAGCACTTTTAAGCGAAGGCCCGGTTCTGTTCCCATGCCCGACCCAGTTCACATCGTTACAGAAACTTGCCAAGAAATACCCGAATCTAGAAAAAGTCTTTATCGAGTCTCAAGGATTTTCCGCCGAGGAAACTGTGCCGCTTTCACCAAAAACGGCTTATCAGTGGACACTGGTTTCAAACTCTCAATCACCAGTGAGCTTCTTTGGAACTTATGAACAGCTTTTAAATCAACAGTTCGCATTTGAATACCTTGCTGAAGGCACTTGCGATGGATTTTCGACGAAGGATCTGGATTTAGAATTAATGAATCGCGGTGTGATTTATTTTTCTAACGAATGCACGCCGCGAATCCAGTCTAACGAAAAGAAAAAATCCTGGGTCGCTGAACACAAACCTTGGCTTTATACTGCCGGAGCCTTGGTCCTCGGAGGAATTATTTATTCCATGAAAGATAAAAAGATGGTGATTAACACGTCCTCACTCAAGTGACAGAGGACGCCCATCAAAAACGATTTCTTTCACGACGCCGTCTTCAATCACCGTATGGGAGTTTCCAACAAAGCTTGAATCTGGATGTGCGTGCGTGACGGTAATGTCACCTGTAAACTTTTTGATCTTTGCCTTAACACTTTCGTCAAGAGCGATTTTATTACGCCAAAAAGAAGGCGGTTCGATAGGACTGTCACAACCAAAGGACGTTGGAATCTGCGCCGCACGCAAAGCTTCCCAAGGGAAAGCGTATTTGTACAACTCTCCTAATTTGTTTTCCAGCCACACGCGGTCGCTCAGCCAATGGCAAGGTTGCAAATGGCAACGCACGTGCAGAGGTTTCATCATCTGAATTGTTTCAGGTCTCAACACTTGCGCGTGTTCTAAATTCAAGCGACCTACGGCTCCTTGGGCAGAAATTTTGCGTGCAAGCTGCACGATGTGATGAGCAGCCTCATCCCCAATCGTATGAACGGAAAAATCAAGTCCTTCAGCCCAAGTTCTTCGGATCACTTCCTCGACGTGAGAAAGGTCCCATAACGTCATTCCACGAGGACCTTCCGCTTTACCATTGTAAGGTTTTGAAAGATACGCCGTCTCTGAGCCCAAAGATCCATCATAGAAAATTTTAATACCCTTCATCCGCAAATAAGGCGTTTCACCTTTCTTTGCCTGCACACAGAGCTGCAACATTTTATCGAAATCATTGAGATCGTGAGACGTAACATTTTCCTCAATAGCTAGAGTCAGCTCTTGGGCCTCCGACATCTCCACTAAAAGATTCCATAAAGATTCCGTGCAGGACATATCTCGCACATGAGTGAAACCGGCTTTATTGAAGACACGGCAGGCTGAAAGAATATGCCCGCGCTGTTGTTCTTTTGTGAACTCTGGCAAACGATCCCATGCTTGGAGATGTTCTTTCTCGATAAGAATGCCCGTATCTGAAGTAAAACCCAAAAGCTTTAATGCTTGTGAATTCACCCAGCAGCGGTGTCCGTCCATACGCGCCAGGAAAACCGGATTATTAGGAAAAATCTGATCCAGAATTTTTTTATGCGGAGGCGTCGGCCACTTGGTTTCATCCCAGCCAAATCCCACAATCCAGTCACCGCGATAATAAGATTTCTGCAACGGAATGTGCGCAAGGTCTTCCGGTTTTTGCAACGAACCCAAAGCCAGGCCTGAAGCGAATTCTCCAGTGGCAAGAAAGTGAGTATGACTGTCGTAAAGACGCGGGATTTTAAAAAGCATAAGGCCCTCTGTTTTAGCAGAGGGCCCTTTTAATTTTAACTAAATAATTTTCTTAGCGAGGTGCAGGGATCGGAGCTGTGCCGCCGCCTGTGCCAGGAATTCCTCCAACACCACCGGAACCTGGAAGTGGAGTTAAGACTCCGCCGCCTGTGACACCACCGACGCCGATGCCGCCACCAATACCGATTCCTCCACCGATAGAGCCGCCGATATATCCGCCGCCCATACCGCCGTAAGAAACTTGTTGGATTCTATAAAGCAAACCGTAAAGTTCTTGTTGAAGGCTCGCCACAACTTGCTGTCTTTGCATTTGTTGTTGCATGTAAGACTGCTGTTGTTGGATGTACATTTGGTATTGTTGCATCTGCATTTGCATCATTTGTTGTTGCATTTGCAATGCGCCCAAACCACCGTTCATACCGCCCATCATCGGCATACCCATCATACCACCAGCCATACCGCCCATCATCGGCATGCCCATCATTCCACCCATTGGCATTCCCATCATGCCGCCGGCCATACCGCCCATTGGCATACCCATCATTCCGCCCATTGGCATTCCCATGCCACCCATAGGCATTCCCATGACGCCGCCAAGAGCTCCACCAATCATTCCGCCCATCGGCATGCCCATCATTCCGCCCATTGGCATACCCATCATGCCGCCGGCCATACCGCCCATTGGCATACCCATCATTCCACCCATTGGCATACCCATGCCACCCATAGGCATTCCCATGATGCCGCCAAGAGCTCCACCAATCATTCCACCCATTGGCATGCCCATCATACCGCCCATCGGCATACCCATCATGCCTCCGGCCATAGGCATTCCCATCATTCCGCCCATTGGCATACCCATGCCACCCATAGGCATTCCCATGACGCCGCCCATGACTCCGCCGATCATATTACCCATCGGCATACCCATCATACCGCCCATCATCGGATAGCCCATCGCTCCTGGATATGGTCCACCCATACCCCAAGGACCGGCCATACCCCAAGGGCCCATGCCAGGCATAAAGATTCCGCCACCAAGACCACCCATGCCCATGCCAGCCATCGCGTATGGGTTGCCCCACATGCCGCCGCCGTTCATGCCACCGTAAGGTCCCATCATACCGTAAGCGCCACCGTTCGCTCCCGCACAACCAAAACCACCGGCACCGATACCGCCGCCGATAGCTCCATAGATTCCGCTACCGCCACCGATCGCTTGACCGATACCTTGAGCAAGGAATGGGAAGCCGTAGCCCCACGCAGGATATGGTTGAGTCGGCCAACCGATATTGGCATTCGCATTCGCAACCATTTTATTAGTTTGATAACCCATGTAAGTTGCAGCAAGGCCAAGACCGATGTTACCGATCACTGAGCCCCAATCTGTTTCAGGCTTTTGATAAGAGTAACCTGAATTTTGCTGCATACACTCGATACAGATTCCACCTTCAGACATCTCACGCTGTCTTTCGCGCATTTCGTCTGCGTAGTTTGTACGAGCATCTTGGATATTTCTTTTGCTGTTCTTAATCGCGTTTTCTAGAGATTCAATTTCACGCTGAAGTTTGTTCGATTGAGCGTAACCTTTTTTGTAATCGCCCAAACCTTTTTTACAATCTTGAGCTGTAGAGCGACCTTTTTCAGGCTGACGGAAACGAGCGCCATCACACACAAGACCTGCTACTGAACCGGCCTTGTTTTGATCACAAAGCACGTCCCACTCTTGCACCGTGAAAGCACGGATATCGACAGAGTTAGGAATATCACCGTTTGTTTGCGGAGTTACAATCGCAACGCCACCTTCTTGACCAGAAACATTGGATTCACCGTCACCAGATTGACCTGCGTTGCTCTTGTGTCCTTTGTAAGAGCGGCACGTTCTGTTGTTTTCCATGTGATCGAAAACGAACTCAGAGAAGTCTTCAGAGACAACGTCTTCAACAGTCTTACGAGATCTTTCCAGATCCTTCTCTATTCTTTTCTTTTCAGATTTTTTAGCACGAAGTTGCTTTTCAGCTTCACGAATGTTGGCTTGTTCTTCCTTGATTTCATCAAGGTAGCTTGAAGAACCTGCAGCAGCACCGTAGTTGTATGGGCAAGATTGCATCCCGCCGTACATTCCAGTACCCCACATTTGAGCCTGAGCACCAACTGCAAAACTCATCACCAACGTGAACGGAGTTGCAATGCGCATCCAAAATTTCATACTCGATCTCCTGAAAAGGATAAAAAACACTTCTACCGTTTCACTCATCGTCAGGAGGGGACGCAGACTTGACTCATTTCTGAGCAAAATTGTTGAAAGACTGTTAAACTGGACCAGGGTCTAGCCCAAGAAGTGTCGCAATCCTTCGCAATTTTCCAAACCTTTTTCGTCATCATCCATGACAACAAGAGGGCCTGTGCAAAATCCTTTGCACTGCTCTTTTTCAAATCCTACACTACATTATATGACGAAGCACACAATTCTTTGTGTAGATGATGAAATAGATAACGTGGACGCCCTCGAACGGTTGTTTCGCAAGAAATTTACTGTACTAAAGGCCACCTCAGGAAAAGAAGCATTGGAGGTTCTGGCCAAAAATCCAGGACCTGTTTCTCTTATTATTACTGATCAACGCATGCCTGAAATGACGGGAGTCGAATTCTTAGAGAAAACTTTGAATTCTCATCCTGAGACAGTTCGTATTCTTCTCACCGGTTACACGGATCTTGAATCTGTAATCATGGCAGTGAATAAAGGACAGATCTTTAGATACCTCACGAAGCCGTGGGACCCTGTTGATCTTAGCAACACTGTGGAGCACGCGATTGAAAGATTTGCGTTGGGCCAGGAGCTCAAACAAAAAAATGCGGAGCTGGCTCGCGCTTTGGAAGATCTCAAGAGTCTGGATGTTGCGAAATCCAACTTCATGATTTTGATCAACCATGAATTGAAAACTCCTCTAACATCGATCTTAAGTTTTTCCTCTTTGCTGTCTGAATCTAATTTGGCTGACGAAGACAAACTGATGGTCAATCGAATCACCAAAAGCGCTGAACGACTGAAAAGTCTTGTCGAAGACGTTTTACTTGTGGTGCGTGCAGAGACGAATCAGCTCAAGATCGACATGCAAAGCATTGCCTTCTCTCAATTCGATGAGGGACTTGGCAAAGACGTTGTCGACATGATGAATAAGAAACATCAAAAGCTTGTGAGTAAACTTGAGCCTGTGAATGTGAAAGCGGATGTCCGCCTGATTAAGCAGGTCGTACAACGCCTGATTCACAATGCCGCGAAGTTTGGTGTGGAATCCAGCGAGATTCATGTAGAGAGTTTACGCCATGGCAACAATCTTCGCTTCTTGGTCTCTAATAAAGGTCCTCACCTCCCTGCTTCTGTGATTGATAAAATTATGAAGCCTTTTTATATCGATGAAGATGTGATGCACCACTCAACAGGCACGGGCCTGGGTTTAACTATCTGCCAGTCTATTTTAAAGTCTCACAATTCCCATTTGCAGTTTAAGAATACCGACCAAGGAGTCATGGTGTTCTTTGACCTTGCGGTCGGCTAAGCTGTCCGGACACCGTCCATTGAGATTTTCCTTATTTTAAAACATCGCCGCGCAAAGTTTGCTCTTTGTTCGCGGCATGAAAAACGCTCTGCTTTTATTTACATTTATTTCTTCCGTCAGTTTCGCTCAAACCGAGTTAACGCTTTCATTGGGTGAATCCAAAAATTTATCTTTAAAAGGAAATTCTTCGGTCTGGATTCAGGACCGCGAAATTCTGAAAGCGGAGGGACAAGGCTCAAGGCTCGTGATTAAAGGCGCCCGCGAAGGAAGAACGGTTTTAAAACTAGGTTCAGAAACCTATCACGTCCAAGTTCTTCATCCCAATAAGACGGATTCATTGGCGGAACTAAAAAAAGATCTTCAAGGCATTGTGGGTTTGTCTGCGCAAGTGGGTGAAGGGGACCTTTTGATTAAAGGTCATCTTTATCGACTGCAGGATTGGGTGAAACTTGCTGACTTTGCCCGTGCGAAAGCGTTTTCTTATTCCATGCGTGCAGAACTTTCTTCCGAACTGCAAACTGACGCGCAAAAATATTTCCAGGAATTATTCGAGCGAGCCAAGCTTCCGCCGCAAACGTTGATTTTTGAACCTTCGCCCGAAATTCGCGTCAGTGCGCCCGATCTAGCCTTTAAAAAATACCAACAGATTCTTTCGCCCTTTGGTATTTCGGTTTTGCGTGATGAAAACAGTTTGGAAATGGCGCCCACAGTGAAGGTTCAAATCACAGTGGCTGAAATTAAGCGCGACCTTTCAATACAATACGGTTTGCAGTGGCCTTCAAGTTACTCCGCAAAGATTCTCAGCACCGGAAAGCGCGTGATGGATGAGGATCTTCCTTTCAACCTTCAAGCACTTGAAGGGCAAGGTTACGGAAAAATTCTTGCAAGCCCCAATATTCTTTGTCGCAGTGGCAAAGAGGCCGAGTTCTTAGCTGGTGGCGAATTCCCAATTAAGATTATGAACTACAAAGCTCAGGACGTTGTTTGGAAACGTTATGGAATTTTATTGCGAGTCAAACCAAAAGCCGATGCCGCTGGCCGAATCAGTCTTTCTATTGAAACGGAAGTTTCAACATTGGATGACTCTCGCAAGGTGGACGGTATTCCGGGGATTCTCACGAACCGAGTTTCAAGTCACTTTGATTTGACTCGTCCTCAGACCATTGCGCTTTCGGGCTTATTAAAAAGTGAAGATGGAAATAGCTCGCAGGGTCTTCCCTTTTTATCAAGGCTTCCTGTTATTGGGGCCCTCTTTTCAAGCAAAGACTTTCGCGAAAACCGTTCTGAACTTGTGATCTTTGTACGCCCGACGATTTTGAAAGAAGGCGACGACGGCGAAGGCCTTGAGCACCTTCAAGGGAGAGTTCGTTTATGATGACCGCTGCTAAAAAGATCTACGATCAAATTCAAGATGATATTCATAAAATGCCTTTGAATGAGTTTATGCTTTCTCCTGATGAGGAAAACAATCTGCGTTCCCAAAAAGTAGAGCAGATCGTTTCCCGTCACGTGCAAAATGTGGAAGAGACTGTGCAAAAACGCGTGCGCTGGGAAATGGATTCCTGGGGACCTCTTTGTGAGCCTATGATGGATGAAGCGATCACGGAAATTATCGTCAATGGGCCGACATCAATTTGGGTTGAAAAAGAAGGCCGTCTGCAACGACATCCGGATTCTTTCTTTTCAGATTTAAGTTATCGCAATTGCCTGGACCGCATCTGCCATGAAGCGAAAGCTCATATCACAAAAGAGCATCCTTGCGTCGACGGAAGCTTTCACGATTTTCGTTTAAGCCTTATTGGTTCGGATTTAACGAATACGTCGGCGCACTTTTCATTGCGCCGTCATCCGAAAAATCCCTGGACGTTTTTAAAGCTAAAAGAAAAAGAATGGTGCACGCAAAAAGATCTTCAACTCTTTCAAAACTTAATGGAGCAAAGAAAGAATTTCTTAGTTATTGGCGGCACGGGTTCGGGGAAAACTTCCGTGCTGAATTCATTTTTAAATCTTCTGCCGGAAAATGAACGTGTCGTGGTGATTGAAGATACCTCTGAAATTGCACTTCCCAACAAAGCCAGCATGAAACTTTTGACTCGTGAAGATCCGCAAGGCGTGTTGCCGAATGTAGATCAAACTCAACTGGTAAAACGGTCTTTGCGTTTAAGACCGGACCGCATTGTTATGGGCGAGGTGCGTGGCTCTGAAGCGAAAGATTTTTTAATGGCGTTAGCGACAGGACATGCGGGAAGCTTTGGAACTCTTCATGCTCAAGATGCGGGACAGGCTTTGATTCGTTTGGAAATGTTGATTCAAATGGGAGCTCCGCAATGGAGTCTTTCGGCGATTCGTCGACTGATTCAAATGTCTTTGGATTATGTGATCGTGACCGGGAAAGACAAAGCGGGAAAAAGATGTTTCAAAGGGGCTTATCGTCTTTGCTCTTTGGAAGAAAATGGAATTTTACTTGAGCCTGCGGAGCTTTAATAAGGGAGAATCAAATTGTCTTCCTTATCGGTGCCGTCTTGATAAGGAGGTGACGGTTGCTCTTCAAAGAAGACTTCAGAAACAATCGCGGCTTTGAATTTTCCCTGATTAAACCAGTAGTAAATCGCACCAGAGACAACCCCGAGAATGAAACCAACTAGGTGCGCACGATAACTCACTTGCGGATCAAAAGCGGCCGAAGGCATAAAAACAGCAAGTGCTACTCCCACAGAGCGAAGAATTCTCTGCATCACTGTTCGTTGCTGATCTATGAGGAGATAAAGAACCAACCACATTCCTCCCATCCAGTAGACGACACCGGAGACACCGATGAGGTAGACTTCGGGATTGTAACTCGACAGTACGATGGCGTTGGTAACTCCGCCGAGCGCAAATGCTAAAAAGGGAAATGTAAAAAGTCCGAAATATCCTGCTAAGAAATAACCAAAGATTGAAAACAGCAAAGAATTAGAAACAAGATGGCCCGTATCTGCATGGGCAAAAAGAGTCGTCCAAAGACGCCAATATTGATGTTGTGAAAAAACAGAAAATCCCGAAGCGGACATCCACTGGGAGGATTGAAAAAAATCTTGCCAGTAAAAAACGCTTCCCAGAATTAAAGCCAAAAGCGACCAAGCGGCGGCGAACCATGCGCGACCATTGGGTTTTCTTGTCAACCACGTGGCACGAACAATTGTCCAAGACCGCTTTGCTGGCTCCATGAAGCCTCCCGTGAGGTTGAATTTGAGGCCTCAGCGGGAGATGTCAAGGTGACGGATTATTTATTGTTCTTTAAGAGGATTTAAAGCAGGCTCCTGAGGGCGTAATTCTTTTTCTACATAGAACAAGCCATCATTGCTGTCTGTTTTCTTTAAAGTTTCCTCGGACTTCGCCAGATCGTCTTCGCGAGCGATGTCTTTTGGATTTCCAAAGAATTTTTGATTGAGATCTTCAATCACTTTGAGCTTCTTCACCTCACCAGGGTTTTTATAAACGGGAGAAGCCTCTGGCTCCGGAAGCTGTCCTGTCTGCCTCATCTCTTCAAGCTGTTTGCTCAAAGTGATTCTGTCGCCTAAAGAATTTTTTCCCATAGGTCGACCGAGAGCAGGAGCTCCTGGACGCGCCGGTTGAGCTACCGAAATATCGGCCACTCGAGTGCGAGCGCTGGCAGGAAGAATTCCACTGATTTTTTCCATTCCACACCTCCGTGTGTGCTTGTCAGAAAGTCATCCATGACTCTCTTAAGGTACGTATCGGAATGGAACGTTCAAACTTGAGACATGAGAAGGAAAACTGGAACTAGGTCCAGTCTAAGAACTGCCAAGGACTTGCAGGATGACCGAGAAGTCTTTCGCAGATGGATTTTACCTGCGGATCTGCCCCACCCGACCAGAAGGTGCGACCGATCAGAAAACTTTGTGAGAATTCCATCCACGAATTGAAACGGCCTTCGGTGATGGGAGCAAGTTTTAAGATCTCGGCCCACGCTTCGTCATCTGTTAGATAGCCTGCGATGAAGCCAAGACGGATAAGGTGAACATAACGAGCGGCATCCCACGCAAGAATTCCCGCCTCGTTAAGATACTTATTGGTGTTTTGAATCCACGAAGCGAGTTTCTGATAATCTTCATCGCTCATTTTGAGTTCTTGGCCTTCGGCAAAATCAAAACTGAAGATCTGCTTAAACTTAGTCATCGACGCAATATCGATTTTTCCGTCGGAAGGAAGCGTGGATTTTAAAACATTGAATTTGGTGCGGTGACCTTGAGTACGAATATTTTCTAAATTTTGTAGAGCAGACTTTTTATCGTGCACGGCCCAGAACTCTTGCAGAATTTCGATGCAGTCCGATTTAATATCGGGTCCGTAGTTCATATCTAGGCGGAAAAAGTACTCACCGATTTCATTGAGAACTTGTTCCTTTGTTTCTGGAGAAAGTTCTTGTCCCTCTTCCAGGTCAGACCCAATAACTTGAAACAGCTCATCAAGAACTTGATTTTCTTCGACAAAAACAGCACCAAGGCTCATCATTTTTTTCTCTAAGTCTGTTTCTGGCAAAATACGCTGCATGGAGACTCCTTCCCCCTATTCAATTACGTTTAACTTTCCATTTCAAGATGATAGTTTAATCAGATGCTTAAGAAGTTTCTCCTTGGTCTAGGAGCTTTATTTTTTATTTTGATGGGATCGCTGATCCTGATCATGGGATATGTTTTTAACAATCCTGATTCGGTTTTCACGGCTTTTAATTCTGTGACGAATAAGATTATGCAGGGCCAGAAATATGAGGAGAATGAAGAATTTTTTCTTCAAGGGATGAACAATCTCACTCTGTCTTCCCGCCGTGTGGATCTTTCTTTAAAAATTTATTCGGGAAATACTTTGAAGGTGCAGCTGCACGGAAAGATTCCGCGCTTTGAACAAGGCCCTTTTATTACTCAGACAGCGGAGAAAGATGCTGTGCATGTGGAGTTTCATGAACCGATTGCGAGCAGTTGGATTCAGATGAACGTGAATGGAAAAGAGCTGACTCAAGAATCAGATGCGAAGCTGCAGGCCGATATCTATTTGCCAGAGTCTTTTAAAAATCATGTTTCAATTGAAACGCGAGATGGAAATGTTTCTCTTCAGATTCCTAAAGAGCTTTTGTATGAACTGGATCTGCAATCAATTTCGGGAAAAATTCAAAACAACGTGACTTCAAATCCGACGGGCGAAGTTCTTCCGCAGAATGTAGGACATATCAAAGTGCAGACGGCAGAAGGTGCTATTACCGTCGCACCTCAAGAATAAAAAACCCGGAGGTCATCCGGGTTTTTGTTTTTAGCCTTTTTTCATTTCTTCGAGATTCTTTTCAGCCAGTGGGCTTAAGCGAACTCCGACTTCCGCCAACTGATCGCGGCTGACTTCACTTGGACAGTCTGCCATCAAGTCCGAAGCCTTCGCTGTTTTCGGGAAGGCGATCACTTCGCGAATCGCATCAGTTCCGCAAAGAAGCATCACAAGACGGTCCATACCCCAAGCGATACCACCGTGAGGAGGCGCACCGTATTTCAAAGCATCGAGCAAGAATCCAAATTTTGCTTCTTGTTGTTCTTTGTTCATACCCAAAAGACGGAACATCGCCTGTTGCAACTCTGTACGATAGATACGGATACTTCCGCCACCCATTTCATAACCGTTACAAACAAGGTCGTAAGCTTTTGCGAGCATCTTGCCGTAAGTCGCTTCGTTACCGTCGATCAAATCCTGCATGAACTCATCTTTTGGAGATGTGAACGGATGATGTCTTGAAACCCAACGTTTTTCCTCTGGAGAGTACTCAAACGCAGGGAAGTCGATCACCCACAAGAAATGATCTTTCGATGTATCGATCAAATTCAATTCTTTACCCAAGTGCAAACGAAGCGTCGACAACGCCGCACATGCGACTTCGAAATCATCGGCAACAACCAAAGCGCAATCGCCCGGGTTTGCGCCCACAGCTTTAAACATCTCCATCAATTTTTCTGGAGTGAAGAATTTAGAAACTGGAGACGACATTGTGCCGTCAGCTTCGGCTTTAATCCACACAAGGCCTTTGGCGCCTGCGCGTTTTGCCATATCCGTCAATTTATCAAACTGACCGCGAGAGTATGTGCCACCCTTAGGTACTGCGATACCACGCACGATTCCGCCACGCGCAAGCACGTCGTCGAAAACTTTAAAGCCTGAACCCGTTACGATGCCTTGAAGATCTTTGATCTCCATGCCGAAACGAGTGTCTGGTTTGTCACTGCCGTAACGATCCATCGCCTCTTGGAAAGACATGCGAGGAATATCACCGACATCAACGCCTTTGATTTCTTTCCAAATCGTGCGCAAAAGTTTTTCGTTCATTTGCATGATGTCTTCTTGATCGATGAAAGACATCTCCATATCGATTTGTGAGAACTCCGGTTGACGGTCCGCACGCAAATCTTCGTCACGGAAGCAACGAGCGATTTGGAAATAACGGTCATAACCAGACACCATCAAAAGCTGTTTCAAGATTTGTGGCGATTGAGGCAAAGCATAGAAAGTTCCTTGGTTCACGCGCGAAGGAACAAGATAGTCACGCGCTCCTTCGGGAGTGGACTTAAACAAGATCGGCGTTTCGACTTCAACAAAACCATTGTCAGAAAGGAAACGACGAACCAACTGCGCCACTTTATGGCGAGTCAAAAGATGATGAGTCAAACGAGGAGAACGAAGATCCAAGTAACGGTGCTTTAAACGCAAAGTCTCGTTCACGTTTTCGTCGTCCACTTGGAATGGAGGAACGGCGGACTCATTCAGAATTTCACAACGAGTGGCTTCGACTTCGATAGCACCTGTCGCGATTTTGTTATTTTTCATACCGTCTGGACGAGCGCGTACAACACCCTCAAGCGCAAGAACGAATTCTCCGCGAAGATTTTTTGCAGCCGAAGTTTCTGGTTTATTCGGATCCAAAACAACTTGCACAATACCTTCACGGTCGCGGAGGTCGATAAACACAAGACTTCCGTGGTCGCGACGCACGTCGACCCAGCCCATGAGGACTACTTTTTGGCCTACTTGAGGGAGGGCCAGACTTCCACAATAATGCGTTCTCTTTAGATCTTTAACAAACTTCATAAATCTACCTTGCTCGTGAGGGACAGATTTACATATTGTGCCATTCCAGTCAAAAGCCATATTTTTATACCTCCCATAAGTCGAAGCCACTTGGCATTCTGCTTCCTTTTTCTCAGGACTGTCCTTTATAATTTTAGTTCAATATCTGTCCCATTAAATGAAGGTAAGGTAGATGCCAAAATTCACAATAGACCACGAAAGCAGTCAGAACGCCGAAGAGGCTTACAAAAAAATTAAAGAATTCCTTTCAAACGATCAGGACATTCGACGCTTTGACCCAAAGCTTCAATGCTCTTTTGACGATGGCGGGAAGAAAGCAGCTTTGAAAGGAGCGCAATTTAAAGCGGATATGACGGTGGCTTCCGCTGGCGCAGGCAGTAAAGTCTCCGTGACTGTCGATCTGCCATTGATGCTTACTCCGTTCAAAGGTAAAGTCCAAGAAACTTTGCAAAGGAAACTGGCTAAGTATCTAGGCTAAAAACTCTATGGCAAAAACCAAGGCTAAGTCCCCTTCTTCCGAAAAATCTAAGACAGCTTCAAAGACTGCTAAAGCGGCTCCTAAAAAAGCTGCGTCTGTGCCCAAGCCGGAAAAAAAGGTCGAGCCGAAGAGTGTTGTCGCCGAGATCGTCGAAGATCAACATCACGACGACATTCATCCTTCCGCTGAGGCGGAAAAAGCTTATGCCGTTTCTTCGCATGACGAGGATTTCGATCCTCACGAAGCCGCTGAGGATTCGAAATCACTTGCGGTCGCTGATAACTCCAAAGCGATCACCTCCTCAGACCCTTTGGTGATGTATTTAAATGAAATTCGTCGCTACAAAGTTCTGACTAAGGAAGAAGAAACTGCGCTTGCAAAAAAATATTTTGAATCCAAAGATCCTGCTGCTGCTGAAGCTCTCGTGAAAGCCAACTTGCGTTTCGTCGTCAAGGTCGCCGCTGAATACTCCAAATTCGGTTCAAAAATGATCGACCTTATTCAAGAAGGAAACGTGGGACTTATGCACGCGGTTCGTGAGTTCAATCCTTACAAAGGTGCGCGTTTGATCACGTATGCCGTGTGGTGGATTCGCGGTTACATTCAAGAGTTCCTGATGCGCCAATATTCCATGGTGAGAATCGGAACGACGCAAAATCAACGCAAACTTTTTTATCAACTGCAAAAAGAAAAAGAAGCCTTGGATGCCATGGGCATTGAACCCAACACCGCTTTGATCAGCAGTCGTCTGGGAATTCCTGAAGACGAAGTTCGCGATATGGCCATGCGTATGTCAGGCCGAGACATGAGTTTGGATCGTCCTGTCGATGAAGATTCTGGAACGAGCTTCGGAGACCTTCAGAAAGACGTCAACGACCAGCCTCTGGATGAAGTCCTTGCCAAAGAAGAGCAGCTTGAGATTTTAAAGAAAAAAATCGAAGAGATTCGTCCGGAGCTCTCTGACCGTGAGAAAATCATTTTAGATGAGCGCATCTTGAACGACGATCCATTGACCCTGCAAGAGATCGGCGAAAAGTACGGTATCACCCGCGAAGCCGTTCGCCAAATGGAAGCGCGCCTGATGAAGAAGATCAAAGCCAAGATGGATGAAGACGCCTCTGAATAGAATTTCCCGCTAAAGATAAATCACGGCATTTTGCAAGAGCGGCTCCACCGTTTTATAACCCTGTGGATGCGTTCTATGCCATTGCCAGGCATGCTTCACAATATCTTCCAAATGAGTGTACTGCGGCTTCCAACCTAAATACTTTCGGATTTTTTCACTTGAAGCAATCAATGTCGCCGGGTCACCCGCTCTGCGCGCTTCTTCTTTCACCGATAGTTTTCTGCCAGTGACCGCTTCGCAGGTTTTGATAATTTCTTTGACGGAAAATCCACGCTCATTTCCTAAATTATAAACTTCACACTTTTCACTGCCTAAGGATTCCAACGCCAGAATGTGCGCATCGATCAGATCCATCACATGAATATAATCACGAATGCAGGTTCCGTCCGAAGTTGGATAATCGGTTCCAAAAATTTTGACTTCCGCCCAAGGATCCAAGGTCGCTTTCAGAACTCGTGGAATCAAATGTGTTTCAGGATCATGGGCTTCGCCTATATCGCCTTCAGGGTGTGCTCCCGCTACATTGAAGTATCTTAAGACCGCATATTTTAATCCGTAAGCTGCAGCAAAGTCCTCGAGCACCATTTCCGTCATGAGCTTGCTGCGACCATAGGGATTTATGGCGAGTCTTGGATGTGATTCCACGATCGGGCATTTTTCCGGATTGCCATACACCGCAGCCGTGGATGAAAAAATAATCTTGTTCACCTGCGCATCACGCATCGCCATTAAAAGGTTGAGCGTATTGCCTAAATTATTTTGATAATACTTGTGGGGATTTAAAACACTTTCTCCGACCTCTATATTCGCTGCGAAATGTAGGACTGCTTCAATTCCATGCGCGCGAAAAGCACTATTCAGTCCTTCAAAACTATTTGTGTTTCCAAAAATGAATTCCGCCCTGTCGTCAACGGCCGTACGAAATCCCGTAGAAAGATTGTCATAAACCACTACACGGTGCCCACGATCTAAAAGTTCTCGCACAGCATGACTGCCAATATAACCTGCGCCTCCCGTTACCATTACACGCATAAATTCCCCTACAATGGTGACTGGCTGAAGCTGGGCCAATCAGAAATATTTTTACTTAAGCAGACCTTTGCTAAATCCAAAGATTCCCCTATCACAACGTGCATATCCAAATAGCGATAAGTTCCCAGACGCCCGATAAAAGTGACTTTGTTTTCTTGCTCGGCCAGTTCAACGTATTTTTTTAAAAGTGTGAGGTCTTCGGGCAGGCGCAAAGGGTAATAAGGAGTGTCTTCAGGTTTTGCAAAGTCACTGTACTCTTTAAAGCACACAGTTTTTTCGTGAGTTTCCCACGGAGAAAAATGCTTATGCTCCGTGATGCGTGTGTACGGCACTTCGGCTTCGCAATAGTTAATGACGGGATTTCCCTGAAAATCTCCTTGAGCGACGAACTTTTCAAACTTCAAAGTTCGGTAACGCAAACGGCCCAACTTGAACTCGAAGTAGCTGTCAATCGGACCACTCCAGAATACATGGTGGTAAAGATCTTTTTCCTGAGGCTTGAATTTTTGTTTTAGTCGCACTTCAATATCGTCGTGTTTCAGAATTTTCTGAACAATGGGAGTGTAACCTTCGACAGGCAATCCCTGATATTTTTGATTATAATAATTATCATCATAGTTAAACCTAACAGGCAGGCGCTTAAGGATTGAAGCGGGAAGTTTTTGAGGCTCAACACCCCACTGCTTTTTGGTATAGCCGTAGAAAAAACTTTTGTAGAGAGCAGAACCTAAAAACTTAAGAGCCTGTTCTTCGAAGTTTTGCGGTTCGGAAATGTTTTTTTTAGAAAGATTTTTTAAAAAATCCTCGGCCTCTTGTGGATTCATTTTCTTTTTAAAATATTGATTGATGGTCAAAAGATTGATTGGCATGGAGAATACGCCCTCTCGAGTCACGGCTTTCACCCGATTGACGAAAGGAACAAATTCAGACCAGCGGTTGACGTAATCCCAGACGTCTTTTCGGCTCGTATTAAAAATGTGAGGACCGTATTGATGAAGAAGTATTCCCGTTTCATCATCTCTTTTAGTAAAACAGTTTCCGGCGATATGATCCCGTTCATCGAAAACAGTCACTTGGAAATCTCCTGTTTCGACAAGTTCACGGGCTAAAACCGCCCCTGCAAATCCGGCTCCCGCAATAGCGATTTTGTGTTTCATGCACATCTCCTTTAAATACTGACTTCAAGTTCCCGAAAATACTTCTCCAATCCTTCCTCGATACTCGGAAGAAGACGATGATACCGTTCACTTCTTAAGACACTGTTGTACGGTCTTCGCGCCGGCTTATTCAGGTCTGCAAAAGGACATGGAACCACCAAATGTTTTTTTAACCGTTCCGTTCTTTGCACAGCGAGAAGAGCAAACTCGCTCCATGAAACGTCGCCATCATTGACCAGATGAACCAGGCCTGTTTCTTTGTCCATCAAAAGGTCCAAGCTGACATTGGCTAGATCCGGAATATAAGTGGGTGAAATCCGGACATCTTGCGCGGCAAAGAAATGTTGTTTTTGCTGAAGAGCACGCAAGCACGAAGTAATGAAATTGTATTCATCCCAAGGGCCAAAAAAAGCGCTGGTGCGAATAACCAAGGCTTCCTGATTTAGTGACAGAACTTTTTGTTCCGCCACGGCTTTCGAATAACCATAGATGTTTAACGGACGCGCCTCATGGCTTTCTAAATAAGGATTTTCTGACTCGCCATCAAAAACAAGATCCGAAGAAAACGTCATGAGTTGAATATTTTTTTCCAAACATTCCAACGCGAGAATTTCCGGACCATGGACGTTTTCCCGAAAACATCTTTCGACATCGCTTTCCGCCTTGTCCACCTTGACGTATCCCGCCGTATTAATAACGGCCCAAGGATTGAACTCCGTAAGAATTTTTAAAACATGATCTCTTCGAGTAATATCTAACTGAGCACGCGATAGCAGACGGAATGGTATATTTCTTCTGGCGCAAATTCTGGCGAAAGCCCGCGACAACGTACCTCCGCCACCAGTAATTAAAATGGGACGGCCCTTCACAGGATTCAACGGAGTGAAAATCTCATTGGGCGCATACAGAATTCGCGCCGGTGTATTCCAAACTCCCTGTTGTTCCAAAAGTGGATGGGCAAAAGATTTTTCCTGAGCGCAACTTTCTAACATGTCCGTCAGTAAGGTTCTCCGCGGATTTCCGTCCGCTGAACGCAGATCGAAGACGCCAGGTTCGTAAAAATAATTATCCTTTGTACAAAGCTCGTTCCAATCGAAACTACCCAAAAGACTCCAGGCCGTTACAGCTTGAATCGGTATTTGCAGTGCTCGCAAATTTTTGGCACTTTGCCAAACTTCATTAAACCAACGCAACTGACTTTCGCGAAATCCGCGGCAATGAACTTCTGTGACTGCCATGGGCCGTTCATAGCGTTTCCACGCTTCTAAAAGGATGGACTCGACAGACGGAGGTACGACTTGGCCAGTATCAACGGCGCCAACATCGGCATAGAGATCTCTGCCGTTACCGCCATGAAACAAAGGAGGATATAAATCCAAGCGGTGATCCAAGAAACGATTGCTGAGATGGTAATGGTTAAGCCCCAGCACATCGATGCCACAGTGGTGATCTTGCATCCACAAAATTTCTTCCTCTTTAAGTTCTTGCAAAAGATAGTCGTAAAGAGAATGGTCGCAGGCTACTTTACCAGTGAGAAAATCAAACGAAAGCCGGCGTCTTTCATTTTCAAAATCGCTTTGATACTGCAGCGAAGAAGTACTTTGAGCTTTTCCCAAATCTTCGGTTTGAATAAGTCTTGCTTGTGGGTTGACCGCTTTGATTTCATTCATCGCAAGAACAGTGGCTTTACACTGGTTAAAGACAGCTCTAATAAAATCGGCGTCATTCTTTTTATGCGGATACCAGTGTCCATAAAGGCAACTAAAACGGGCCGTGGTCAGAATTTCGTTAATGGGTGTATAATCTTGAACCGACGGATAGCGTTTCGCAAACGCCGCGGCATATTCTGCAAACTTTAGCGGAAAATCGACATCCGTCAACCGCGTGTGCGAAGGACCGCTTCCGTGATGAAGAAAGCCTGCAATCGGTATGAGATTTAATTTTTTCAATTCATCCATCCGGGCATCCGACCATCCCCACGAGGGTCTTCCGTCAGGACATAACTGCTCCCACAGAAACGGATAACGAATTCTTTCAGCTCCTAGATCAGCAAAAAGACGCAAGTCGGTCATTCTTCGCGAATGCCCGCTTTTTTCAATCTGGCTGTAGTATGTGTCTTGCACACGATTTAAAGTGCACTCCACACCTATCCATAGCTTGAGAGGTTCCACGTTTGAAAAATCCATCAGTTCAGATTGTCATACGATCTGTTGAAAGAGTTTTTATTTTCCAAAACATGAGCTTCCATCTCCGCCATTTTTCGCCATGTTCTGTCCCAAGAAATATCTTTTAAAAATTGATCAATCTTTTCGATGCGAGCGGCATTTTTCTTAGTCGCCAGCACGCGCTCCACCCGGGCCACAAAGTCTTTGGCGCAGTCAGCGATTTCAACAAGCTTATTGGTTCCATAAGGTTCAACAACATCACGAATGGATGTCGAGACCACCGGCAACCCCGCCGCGAGGTACTCGGGAGTTTTCGTAGGACTTATAAACTGTGTCGCTTCGTTCTTTGCAAAGGGCATCAAAGCGCAATCCCAATTGCTCAGATAACGAGGAAGATCCTGATAATTCTTCATTCCCAAATAATGAATATTCTTTTCTCGAGGCAAAGTCGCTGGATTGATTTTTACAACAGGTCCAATCAGAACAAATTCCCACTGGGGCCTTAAAAGAGCCATATCCTGCAAAAGCTCAAGATCCATGCGTTCATCAATGACTCCGACAAAACCCAAGCGGGGACGCTTGATATGTTTTTGGTCGGCTGGGTCGTCATGCGTTTCTCTGGCCGTTTTAAAATGGGCAGCGTCAATCGCACTTGGGAACGGATGTACGTTCATATGACGATCTTTTTTTGCTTCATAAAGTGAATAACCACCGGTGAAGACCAAGTCTGTTCTCATCAAAAGAAGACGCTCTTTTTCAATCAACTCAGGATCCGCGCCCTTAAACTTTGAGAGTTCATCCATACAGTCATAAATGGTAACAGCGGGCTGTAAATGATCCGAAAAATTAATAGCCATGGGCGTGTAATACCAAAAACTGTAATTTTGAATGTTTTCGCCCTCAAAGAGACTGTCGAGCAATCCGCGCATCACTTCGTCTTTTTCTCTTGGAGAAAGATGATTCGGCATATGGGGGACAACGACATGCAAACGGTCTTGAGTTAGACGAACATCCAAATAAGGACTCTCCATCTTTTCAAAAATGGGTTCTTCTACAAAATACACCCGGCGATAAAGAGCATATCGTGTCATCAAGTGTTGGGGACGTTGAAAAACAAAATCCCAACGAAGGTGCGAAAAAACGACAAGATCTGAATCAGTGCAAATTGCTTTCATGATTTTATTCCTCATTTTTCTTAATATTTCTTAAAAAGAAAATTCATGAAACCGTCGGACTGAGGCAATTGCAAACGAAAGGAAATTCCAGTTGCACAAAAACATGCTGCCAAAATTTCGTCCATGCTTTGAGATTAGAAAATAAACATAGACAGCGGAGAAAATTGTGAACACCCAACACGAGTTTAAATTTTTGCAATATCCTCGCAAAAACTTTGTGCGCAATAATTGGTCGAATTTAAACGGTCGTTGGCGCTTTTTGTTCGACGATGAGGAAGTTTACACCCACCCTTCGCAAATTTCGCAGTGGCCATTGGAAATCGAAGTGCCATTTGCTCCTGAATGTCCTGCCTCAGGGATTGGCGACACTGGATTTCACAATCGCTGTTGGTATCAAAGAACTTTTCAGTATTCGAAAAATTCAAAACGCGTTCTTTTGCATTTCGGTGCCGTCGATTACCAAGCCAAAGTGTGGCTTAATTCTCATTTCTTAGGATCACATGAAGGCGGTCACACGCCTTTCTGTTTTGATATTACGGATATTTTATCAGAATCCGGCGAACAAATTCTTTCGGTCTGTGCTGATGACGACCCTTTGGACTTAACCAAACCACGGGGCAAACAAGATTGGCAAAAAGATCCGCATAGCATCTGGTATCCCCGCACCACCGGCATTTGGCAAACAGTTTGGTTTGAAGAAGTTTCCGAAATCCATATCGCAAAAATTCGCCTTGCCCCGCAACTGGAACGCTGGGAGGTCGGTTGCGAAGTTTTTGTTGAAGGACCTTGCTTCAACGGACTACAGCTAAAAATCAAACTTTCCTGCGAAGGTAAAGTTCTGGCTAATGACACTTATGAAGTCGTTCACAAAGAAGTTCATCGTCGTATTGCTCTTTCAGATCCGGGTATCGATGACTATCGCAACGAGCTTTTATGGAGTCCGGAAAAACCAACCTTGATTCAAGTGCACCTTGAGCTTTGGAAAGGGGAAACTCTTTTAGACTCTGTCTATTCTTACACCGCTCTTCGCAGCGTTGCCTTTAGCGGCGACCGTTTTTTATTAAATGGAAGACCTTATTATCTGCGCATGGTTTTAGATCAAGGATATTGGCCTGAAACATTTTTGACTCCACCAAACTCGGAAGCCTTGCGACATGATATTGAGTTGGTGAAAGCTGCAGGTTTTAATGGCGTTCGTAAGCATCAGAAAATTGAAGATCCTGATTTTTTTTATTGGGCAGATCATTTGGGTTTGGTCGTGTGGGAGGAAATGCCGAGTGCCTACCGCTTTACTCATGACTCCGTCGAACGAATTGTGAAGGAATGGGCCGAAGTGATTGATCGCGACTTGGGACATCCGAGTATCATTTTGTGGGTGCCATTCAACGAATCTTGGGGAGTTCCCGACTTAGCAGAAAAAGAAAGTCATCAACATTGTGTTCAAGCTCTTTATCATTTAACAAAAACTTTTGATCCGACCCGCCCCTGCATTGGCAATGACGGTTGGGAAAGCACAGCCACGGATTTGTTAGGTATTCATGATTATGATGATCAACCCGAGCGCCTGATTAAAAAGTATGGCAGCAATCACAATATTGCCGATATTCTTACCCGTTATCGTCCCGGCGGACGTGTCCTCACGGTGGAAGGATATCCCCATGGAGGTCAACCGATCATGATCACTGAATTTGGTGGGATTGCGTTTGTCGACCGCAAAGGCAGCGACACTTGGGGTTATTCGGCAGTGCAGAGTTCCCGTGAATTACGCAATAAATACGAAAAACTGATGGAAGCCATCCATCGCATCGAAATTTTCTGCGGTTTCTGCTACACGCAGTTCACAGACACCTTCCAAGAAGCCAACGGCCTTTTCCGCGCCGACCGTACACCTAAGTTTTCATTAAACTCAATGGCACGAGCGACCCGCGGCGCTGGTTACAGTCGAGGCGAACTAACTTCAACGCCTCAACCCCCACCGCTCCCCGCTCCAGACACGGAAATTTAACCTATTTGGTTATTCCTAAATCTCAGAGTGGATACTAGAAAATCCACTTCGGCGGAACAACTGTTCCCCAGGTATAACCTATTCGCTCTTACGATTCTCAAACGGGCACCAATTCTGCTTTAAGGTCCGACATCAAGAAGGAAATTAATTATGGAAAGAACATTTTCAGATAAGGTTACTCTTCCCTCGTGGATCTTTATCGCTTCTATTTTTATTCACTCGTTGGCACCGGATCCCGCTCAGGATTTTGCTTGGCTGCTGTTAATGGTGGTTTATGTCGATACATATTTTCAAGCCGAGGGACAAGGTCCCCTTCTAAAAAAGATAACTATGACGCTTTCAATTATACTAAAACTTTTGTGGCTTGTAGGACTTGCATTCAACTGGATGCGGTAAAATAAAAAGGGCTCTGAATTTTCAGAGCCCTTTTTTTATAAATCTATTCTTAAAAAATTATGCGACTTCGAGTTCGCCAGCGCCAATTGTTGCTGCTAGTTTTGCACGAAGACGTGCGACTGCTTGCGCATGTAATTGGGAAACGCGGGACTCTGTCACTCTTAAAACTTGGCCGATCTCTTTCAGGTTGAGATCTTCATAGTAATAAAGGGAAAGCACCAAACGTTGTCGTTCTGGAAGCTCTTCGATAGCTTGAGCGACAACTTCTTTGATGTTTTTCACATTCAATTGATTGAATGGACTGTTTGTACGGGAACCTTCCAAAATATCCATGATGGATTTTTTGTCGGTATTGCTGAACGTCGTTGCCTGATCAATCGGAAGAAGACTGACAGGACGCACTTGGTTCACAAGATCATGGAATTCATCAATGCTGACATTGAGAGCTTTCGCCACTTCTTCGTCCGTTGGAGAGCGACCGAGATCGGCTTCCAATTGCACCATGGTTTTATCAAGAAGTTTGGCTTTATCACGGATAGAACGAGGAACCCAGTCTTGCGCGCGAAGTTCATCGAGAATCGCACCGCGAATACGGAATTCCGCATAAGTTTTAAACTTATTGTCGCGAGTAGAATCGTATTTCTCAATCGCATCCATCAAGCCGATCACACCGGCAGAAATCAAGTCATCCAACTCGATATTTGAGGGAAGTCTTACGGCGATCTTTTGCGCAATGAACTTAATCAACGGCGCATATTCTTTAATGAGATCATCTTTTTGATTAGCAGCAAGCTTACGTGGCTCTTCTTTGTACTTCTTCAACAATGCCGCATTTTTCCCCATATTTTTCCCTCTTAAGAACTATGTTAACAAACAGGTCCGAGTGCTGAAAGTCCAAATCTACTACGCAAATCCAACGACCTGGTCCCAGAACATCTGCATTCCGCCTGTCGTCTCGATTTGTTTGGAAGATTTCTCTATCTGGTTAGAAATTTGACGAATGGCTTTCGACGATTCTGCACCCACATCTTGTCTCACAATGAGACGTTGCATTTGAATCGCCTTACGCAAAACCACATCATTCGGAATCGAACCCCAGTAGTCCAGACCTATGTAGAGAAACTTGTTTACGACATCATTGAAGCGTTGATAAAGCCCCAATCCTTCTTGTTCATCACGCACTTGGTTGCACACGATCGAGAAATGATTCACTTTGTAGTTCTTATTAAGAACTTTGATCAAAGCATAAGCATCCGCAAAACTTGCAGGATCCGGAGTGATCACCACAGACACTGTTTGCGCTGCTGAATTTAAAAACAAAACATTTTCGGCAATGCCGGGAGCCGTATCAATTAGCAAATAGTCAAAGCCCAAAGGCAATGCACTGACCGCTTCCACCATCGCTCTTCTTTCAAAGTGATTCATGTGATTGAATTCCACAACGCCACTTCCGCCGGGAATCAAAAACACATCTTTAGCGACCTCAACCAAGATGTCTTTCATCTCTTTGCGACCCGCTAAAATATCATGAATGTTTCCCTGGGTTTTTACTCCAAAAAGAATATCCACGTTGGCCATGCCTAAATCGCCATCCAGAATCAGAACCTTCTTCCCTCTTTGCGCCAAAGTCAGAGCGACGTTGGCCACCAGAGTGGTCTTTCCCACACCACCTTTTCCCGAAGTGATGCTGATCGTTCTTGTACGATGCATATCAAAGGAATTCATATTTCTCATACCGCTTCTGATTCCTGTTGTTTAAGTTTTGTAATTTTAAAAATTAAATCCAAAAGACGCTCTTTCGTCGCAAATTCAAAATCTTCAGGAACGCGTGAACCGATTCCAAAAGAGTGAAGTGGTACATCAAAGCGTTTCATAAAGTTGTAGATCGTTCCATGTTGAGTTGATTCATCCAAAGAAGTGAAGATCACGTCTTTGTAACCCAAAACAGAATAGCGACGGCCCAATTCAGTAGCATCACTGTCTTTCGCATTTGTTGAAAGAGTCAGATGAATATTTGGATTGAGTGCCGAAGGAGGTAACAAGCTCTTCAGCATTTGAATCTCTTCATTGCTCTTAAGGCTTAACCCTGTGTAGTCCACAAGCACGCAGTCGACATTGGCAAGGTAGCGCATCAAGTTTGTCCAATCGTTTTGTGTACGAATCACAGAGAATGGAACGTTCAGGATTTGTGCATAGATTTTCATTTGATCGGCCGCACCCACTTTGAAAGTGTCCGTTGTGAAAAGAGCAATCTTCTTGCCTTCGCGAACGACCATTTGGCTCGCCATTTTAATCAATGCCGAGGTCTTACCACTTCCTGCAGGTCCCACAAAGCAGTGAATTTTTCCGCCTGTTGGGTTGTGCGAGATCTTTGTAGAATCCAAAACGTGGCGGGCGACGAAAGCTTCCACCAAAGCGCGATTTTTAAGTTTCAACGCTGGCAAAGTTTCTTGAGCACTCGTCAAAATCTCCGCTGCGATTTCAGGAGCCATTCCTGCACTTGCGAGTTTTTCAAATACGAAACTTAAATCGTAGTTGATGCCATAGTCAGCACCCGGATGAGAACCTACAAATGTTTGTGGCATGTGCTGGAACTGAGTGATGACTTGTTTCAAGCTTGCGATTTCATTTTTAAGTGCTGCAATTTCAGCCGCTTCTGCTGCTGATGCTGAAGCTTTTTTAGCAGGCGCCGCAGGAGTCTGTTGTTGTGGTTGTGACTGTGCGTTTCTTCTCACAGTGCCTTTAAGAATGTCTTCTTGCTCTTGGAAAGCATTCAAAGCTCTTTGCGCTGCGGAACGAACTCTTTCTTCCGCCACTTGTTTTTGACGAGACAATTCTGCCTCATCTTCAATGTCGATATAACGACGTTGTGTGATGGGTGCTGGAGCTTGTGTTTTTTGCACATGCTTTTCCACCATCTTATGGATCAATTCTTTTTGTTGACGAGCCGGGCTCTTCAGGAATTTTTCACGATCCTGTTCACGAAGACGGGATTCTGCAAATTTCTTTTTTTGCAAAGTCTCTTCTGAAACAGCCGCTGTGATTTCCACGCTCCCCTCACCAACAAGGCCGAAGCTCTTGTTATTGTCGCGTGCTGAAAGAATGATGGCATCAGGACCTAACTGGGTCTTCACCATCTCAAGGGCTTCTTTCATTGTTCTGGCTTCAAATTTCTTAACCTGCATGGCTCATCTCCACGAGTGCAACCGATTGGACATCCGCATCTGAAGTCAATTCATTGTGCGAAAGCACAACTAGCTGAGGGATAAAACGGGACGTTAATTTATATAAATGACGACGCGAAGTCGGGCTTGTCAGAAGAATAGGCTGACTTGCCACTTCAGGGTGGTTTTCCACCGTACGAGCAATTTCGTTAATCAAACGGTGCGCCGACGTTGGGTCCATCACCAATTGAACACCTTGCTCTGTTTGCAGTAATGAATTTGCAATCAACTCTTCAATATTCGGATGCAACGTCATCACTGGAATATTGCCTTGATCCGTCGTGTACTTCGCCGTGATACCACGAGCAAGAGCGCGACGAACTTGTTCAGTAAGAACTTCAATATCTTTATTGCGAGGAGCTTCATCCGCCAATGTTTCAAAAATCGTCAATAGATCACGGATGGATACTTGCTCTTTCAACAAACTTTGTAGAACGCGAACCACGGATCCCAATGACAATAGATCCGGGATAAGTTCTTCCACCACTTTTGGATGAGATTTCTTAAAGTTCTCAATAAGAGTCGACGCTTCCTGACGGCCGAGCAATTCATGCGCATGCGAACGCACGATTTCCGTAAGATGTGTTGCCATAACAGTTGGTAAATCCACGACTGTGTATCCAGCAATCTCAGCGTCTTCTTTGCGCGCCGGAGAAATCCAAAGCGCATCCAAACCAAACGCAGGCTCTTTTGTTGGAATACCTTCGATACGCTCCGCCACGTTTCCTGGATCCATGGCAAGCAAGGATTCCGGACGAAGAGTTCCACCACCCACACGATTTCCTTTGATCAGAACGCGGTATTCACCCGGAGCCAACTGCAAGTTGTCACGGATGTGAATACTTGGGACCACGATCCCCAAATCCAATGCAAATTGTTTTCTGATACTGACGATACGCTCAAGCAAGTCGCCACTTTGATCTGATTCGACGATATTGATCAAACCGTAGCCAACTTCCAACTCCACCATATCCAATGGTAACATGGTTTCGATGTTTTCTTTTTTGGGAGCTGCCAAAGCCGCATCGGACTGTTTCTTTTCCGCTTCTGCTTTTTCAAAGCGAGCTTTCTTGATAATCCAAGCCGTTCCACACAACAATCCACCCATCAACAAGAATGGAACTGTTGGGAGTCCCGGTACAAGCCCCAGCAAGATCAACACACCACCGGCAATCATCACCGCACGTGGTTTAACGAACAATTGACCTGTAACCTCTTCACCGACGTCTTTGTCAGAATTTGAAGTACGAGTCACGATGATACCGGCTGCTGTTGAGATCACCAGAGCTGGGATCTGAGCAAGAAGACCGTCACCGATCGTGAGCATTGTGTAGTATTTTGCGGCAGTGCTGACATCAAGGCCTTTTTGAATCACACCAATCGCCAAACCACCCAAGATATTGATCATTGTGATAATGATACCGGCGATAGCGTCACCACGTACAAACTTCGAGGCACCGTCCATCGCTCCGTAAAAGTCCGCTTCGCCTTCGATTTGCTTACGACGTTTGCGGGCTTCCGCTTCTGTGATGTGACCAGAGTTTAATTCCGCGTCGATCGACATCTGCTTACCAGGCATCGCATCCAAAGTGAAACGAGCTGCAACTTCCGCCACGCGGCCCGAACCTTTTGTGATGACCATGAAGTTGATGACCATCAAGATGATGAACATCACAAAACCGATCACGTAGTTTCCACCGACAACGAAGTTTGCAAACGAAGCGATTACGTCTCCGGCCGCTTTTTCGCCTTCATGTCCGTGAGTCAAAATCAAACGAGTCGTTGCCACGTTCAGTGACAAGCGGAACAGTGTCGTCATCAAAAGTAGTGACGGGAAAGATGTGAAATCCAAAGCTCTGTCGGTGTAGATACTCACCAAGAGGATCAAAACACTGATCGCCAAAGAGAAGGTCAAGGTGATGTCGAGCATAAACGGAGGCAATGGGATGATCATCACCGCCAGAATTGCAAGCAATCCAAACGCAATAAAAAGATCCGTGTTCTTCGTGATCTTATCGAATCTTTTTAAGAACTGAAACACTTGTTCCATTATCTTTTCTTCCTACGCAAACGATAAACATACGAAAGCACTTCCGCCACTGCGACGAAAAGCTCTCTAGGAATAACCTGTCCAATTTTCATTGTCTTAAAGATCGTACGAGCCAAAGGCTTGTTTTCCACGATAGGAATATTGTGTTCACGGCCGATCTCTTTGATCTTTTCCGCGACGTGGTCCGCACCCATAGCAATCAACTGTGGTGCCGGTAAGTTGTCCGTGTATTTCAAAACGACAGCAATATGTGTTGGATTCGTGATGATCACATCCGCTTTAGGAACTTCCGACATCATTCTCTTACTCGCCATCTCCCTTTGGATGCGACGAATGCGAGATTTGATCATCGGATCACCCTCACGTTGCTTGTGTTCTTCTTTGACCTCTTGTTTGGTCATCATCATTTTCTTTTCAAGATCCCAACGCTGATAGAAGTAATCCGCCAAAGCGATGATGAGCATCACAGCTCCCACACCACCCAAAAGCTTCACCACCACAGCACCCAGATACATTAAAATTTGCTCGATAGAGAATGTGAGCATGTAAGGCACTTGACGACCTTCACCACGCAATAATAAATACAACACGACTCCCACCGCA
>NZ_CAMLDV010000015.1 GCF_946478835.1 uncultured Bdellovibrio sp.
GACCTGAATATTGGGACTTCGAAGCAGATCCATCGTTTCCGTTTTTCCAACGATACCTACCTGGTTCTGACAGTAGGTCACTCGTGACAACAAAGAAATGGCCTTTAGATCCGTCACCGTCATCACGGTGCCACTGTTCTCACGCAGACATTCAGAAAATTGCGGGGGCAAAGCGGCTTTTGCAGCCGCCATCGCAAATAGAAAACTAAAAAGAAAGATCAAAGCTTTCATTGGAACCTCGATTTACTTTTATTGTACTCCGAATAAAAGCGACGAGGTTCTTGGTATTTAACAATGGACTTTATTCATCAAGAATATAGTTGATAGGATCGACAGCCGTTCCATTAATACGAACTTCATAGTGAAGATGCGGACCCGTCGAACGACCTGTATTTCCGACGGCACCGACAACGTCCCACTTATTCACGCGCTGACCGACTTGAACATAGATCTGCGACAAGTGACCGAAACGAGTCGTCACACCATAACCGTAGTCAATCGTGATCAGTTTTCCGTAAGACTCATCGTAACTCGCAAACACGACGACGCCATCGGCTGGTGCATACACCGGAGACCCGGGAGCCGCCGCGATATCAAGACCGGCATGCAGCGCTGTTTTTCCTGAGAACGGAGACACACGATATCCAAAACGAGATGTGATCCAACCTTTTGCCGGTTTCATATTAGGAGTTGAGTTCAGCAAACTTTGACGTTCCGATAAACTCTCCCACAAATCGATCACGCTTTGTTCTTTCAACTGAGTTTCTTTAACGGCCTTATCGATACGCACCACTAAAGACGCATAATCTTTATCTGCATTTTCATTTGCCAGTTCACCGACTTGGTCATTCAGAGGTTTTTTATTCGCAAAAACCTGATCTTGAGCCGCCAGTTCTTCATTTTCCTGACGTTGCTCCATCGGTTCATACTCTTCAACTTGTTGTCCTGCCGCTGGTTTTGGTCCCATCGTCAGTTTCGTGATACGGTCTTCCGCATCGACGTTCGTGATCAACTTCAATTTTGTCGTGAATGTTTTTACGCGCTCCAAGGAATTTTCCAAAGCACTGACTTTACTTTCAACGACCTGGAATTGTTTGATAAGTTGCGCGTTTTCCGCTTTGAGGCGTTTATTTTCCATCGCTTGCAAAAGCAAACCGAAATAATCCACCAGACCCGCGGCAAAAATAATGATGATAACGGCAGAAATAAAAGAGATGGCTTTAAGCCAGGCAGCCGAGAGCACAATCTTACGGGTTTTTCCCGTCTGATTGCTCACAATAAACAGCGTCACCTTCTTTTTATCCAACTCCAAGACTCCTAAATAAAACTAAAATAAAAACTAAAAAATACTATTCATGAAAATGCAGTAGCATGACTGTGACGTTGTCGTCTCCGCCATTGGCTAGAGCTTGTTCTACACACGCTTTAACTATTTTGTCAGGTGTATTTTGATTCAAAATTTCAGAAATTCTTTTATCGTCAACCAAACCTGAAAGACCATCCGAACACATCAAGAACATTTCCCCAGGGAAAATCTCTCTTTCAATGATATCTGGATAAACATCGCGCTCGTATCCCACACTGCGAGTGATGACGTTTCGTCCCACGAATTGGCGCACTTGCTCTTCACTCATCACGCCTGCGCGCAGTTGTTCATTCAATAAAGAATGATCTTCGGTGATCTGCCAAAGATTGGGTCGCTTAAATAAATAACAGCGAGAATCGCCGACATTTCCCACATACAAATGTTTACCGCGAATGTACGACATCACCATCGTTGTTCCCATGCCTGCAAGCTCGGGACGTTCATTCGCCGCTTTATCAAAAATTCTTTTCGACGCTTCTTCGTAGGCGAGCAAAATCATTTCGCGCGGAGATTTTTTTACAGCCTCCGGTTGAAGCATGATTTCTTCCACCGTCTCCACAGCCATACTGGAAGCGACTTCGCCGCCTGAATGACCGCCCATTCCATCTGCCACGATAAAGAGCCCCAGCTCTCTATTGATAAGACAAGAATCCTGATTTGAATCGCGTCGTAGCCCTTTATCTGTCAGATACCAAGAGTCAAATTTCATAGATGTTTCATTTTCACCCAAAGGCGACAAAGGAGTCAAAGTCTGGTCCTGGACTTGGGTCGCATTCTTCGCATCAGACTCACCATCAGCTTAATTTAAAGTGTCATAATACCGATAGAAAGGGGTGAGGTCGTATGATGAAGTCACCGTCTTTCAGAATGTATGTGCTACTTTCGATAGTCTTCCACATCTTGGTGGTTGGGACACTGCTTGTAGTGGACCGACTCTCTCCTGAAGCTCCAAAAAAGACTGAAACGGTGAGCATCAATTTTCTGAGCCCGGAAGACCTGCAAAAAATGGCGCAAGTTGAAGAGTTAGCTAAGAAAAAAGCGCTTCTTCCTGCCAATCAAATCGTAGAACAAAGCGAGACTTCAACAAACGAAGAGGCGCCGGAAAACGCACGCTTTTTGAGCGCGAAAAATCAGAAAGTTCAAAAGCAAACAGTCGCCAAAGTTCATGGCCAATTTCAAAACGTGAAGAAGGCGGCTCCGGAAAAAACTGGACCTAAAGGCGACGGCAAACAAAAGAACGTCGTCAAAGCAGAAGAATCTAAAAAACAGATCACCAAAGATCTTTTTAAAGGTTTTGATGCCAGCGAAGCGTTGGAAAGACAAAAAGTCTCCGACAAGCAGGCTGGTCTAGGCGAAGGTCGAGGTAACGGTGATCAAAACACCGGTACGGGTGCCGAGACAAGCCAGACAAGTGATTATATCAAAGATGTCGAAGCGGGCCTTGAAACGGTCTTGAACACGCGTGAGTTTAAATATTATTCGTACTACAACCGCATTCGTCGTCAACTTTCTCAACATTGGGAAGGCCGCGTGCGCGAAAAACTTTCGAAGCTCTTTAAAGAAGGCCGTGCTCCGGCTGCGACCAATCAAGATCGCATCACGAAATTGATGATCGTTTTAAACGACAAAGGCACTCTGGTGCGCGTGCAAGTCTTGAGTGACTCGGGCGTGCGTGACTTAGATGATGCCGCCATCGAAGCCTTCCGTGCAGCTGCTCCCTTCCCGAATCCTCCAAAAGGAATCATCGAAGGAGACGGCACTGTAAAAATCCGCTGGGATTTTGTTCTCGAAACTTAATCTACATTCCGCGCCATGACTGTTGGGATCTCCTCTGTTGAAATCAATTCAGCAAGGAGATTTCCATGGAAGTAAACGAAATTCATCGTGGGCGTTTGATTGATCACATTCAACTTGTCGTACGTGATCTTGAAGCTAGTAAAAAATTTTATTTTTCTATTTTTGAAGCTTTGCAAGTTCCTTTGGGTGGTCAAGGCGAAGATTATTTCTGGATTGACGAGCTCTTTATTTCTTCCAAAGAAAGCCGAGCATCGGCAGGCACCCTGACCGGTCGCACTCATTTGGCTTTTCAGGCTAAAGATGAAAATATGGTGAAGGCTTTTTATGAAGCTGCTTTGAAAGCCGGCGGAAAAGACAACGGTGCTCCTGGCAATCGACCTTATCATCCCGGCTACTATGCCGCTTTTGTGATTGATCCTGATGGCAACAATATTGAAGCCGTCTTTCACGGTCCCGCAAAACGCTCTGCAGACTCAGTCAAACTCACTTGGTAGAAGAAATTCGACGCGAAAAGTGAAGGCACAAGCCTTCACTTTTTAATTCTGACTTCAGTTTCTAAATAAAGCGCAAGATCTCACTGAGAGATTTCATCATTTTACTGTAGCCCTGGCGCTTATCCACAAAGCCCACAAATTCAAACTTCTGCACAAAAGGACGATCGACTTCGGACTCTTTATGAGCCGAGTAAATCACGACAGGAATTTGCGAACGCAGTTTTCTAACTTTTCTATCCACTAGAAGACGATCAATCAATTCCAGCGTTTCTTTGCCACCCATGTCTGGCATACGCCAATCCAAGACGACCAAATCGAATTCGCGATTCATCAATAGCGGGACCGCATCCTGACCATCATAGGCCACCGTAATATCGCAATTGTAGTGATCTAAAATGTGTGACATCAAAATGACAGAGTCCGAGCTATCGTCAATCACCAAAACTTTCAGACGTCTTTTTTCAAGCATGGGTTTGATTGACTTGATATCGGCAACCTTCACGTCCCTGCGATTATCAGTTATTTCCATCTCCATGGCTTCTCCTTTTCAAAATTCTGCCCTCAGTGTAGAGAATGTAGATGAAAGAAAATTCTAGATTTACATTAATGACAGGAGTTTAATGTTTTCAGGCACACCCCTGCGTTATCTCAGCCTATCTCGTTTCTATTGAGTAATAAATCCGATCTAAAGTAGAGACACAATACTGTCTATTCACAGTCTCTATTAAAATTGGTTTGCAGCCGTTTACGACCACCCTAAAATTGATAGGGAGACTATGATGAAAAATCAAACCGAACTTTCTGTAAAAGAAAATCCGCGTTTCACCTCTCCCCTCTTCAACCAACGCATTTTGGTCATTGATGACTCCGAAGATACGTTGGCTTTACTTCAACATCGTTTAAAAAAATTCGGAGCTCAAGTCACGAGCTGCCTTGATCCCAAAGAGGCTTTAAAGACAGCCCAAGAAAAAGATTTTGATGTGATTATTTCCGATATAGGAATGCCTGATCTTAATGGTTACGATTTGATGAAAATTTATCGTGCTTGGGAAAAGCGTCACGATAAAAATAAAACACCGGCTATTGCTCTGACCGCTTACACCACGGAGGAAGATGCCCGCAAAGCACTTGAAGCGGGTTTTCAAGTGCACATGACAAAGCCTATGAATATAAAAGTTTTAGAAAAAGAAATTGAAACGCTGATCGGCGAAGGCAAGTAATTAACGAAGTGTTCCCCAAAAATCGCGAATATTGTTCTTTACGGTCTTATCTGACTTTTTAGAAAGACGGAAAACGAGACCCACAGGTTTTGCATTTACAAATCCCAAAACAACTCTTCGTTCAGGAATTTTTCCGGCTTTATCCGGATCATCCACCTGTGCTTCGCACGTTTTTCCAGTGTGGGACGTGAAAATCTCTGTCTCATGAAATTTTAACGAACTCTCCTTGAGGGGACCAAAGATGCGCGCCAAAAGCTTTTCGCAAAGCTCCTTATCCATCGACAAGTTCTCAATGCCTTTAAAAGTATAGAGATCCACTGTGCGCAGGTCTTTGGAGTTTTCTCCTGGACGCGTGATGATTCCAGCAAAATCATCCACCTTGCCGATGTCCAACATCGTTTGATCGCTTTTAGATAAAAAATCAATGGCTTCCTTGGATTTAATCGGAGAAGGCGTTGGCGTTTTCTCTGGTGTCTCGGCCATAGAGGAAGACAACATTGCAAAGCTGCCGATCATGAAGAATGAAATCACTTTTTTCATAGCCTACCTATTTAACGCCTGAAGCATCACCAGCTGTTTTTGTGGAGCCGCCCTGAGCTTTTCTGATTTTTTGTACAATTCCCGCAAACTCTGCATCGCTGGATTTTTTAAATGTCTGTCCTTGAATGGAAACCGAGCGACTTCCTCTAACTTCGGCATTATAAGTTTTGCCGTTTTCTAAAGTGACTTTGAAGTTGCTGCCATCAAAACAAACTTTTTTAAGATATCCGTCATCGGTATAAATATCGCCGGGCTTCCAGATGTAGCCCTCCATTTTTAGCTTTGATCCTACCGTACGAATTTTAAGTCCCGCCGTTACAAACATCGTATCGGCAGTCAGCATCACGGGAAGCTGCTGGACGATCGCAGGAAAGTCGCTTTTTTTAGCTTCAAAATCTGTCGCCGACGTGACGCACGTCTCGGCTGCGACACTCATTTGTGAAAACAAAGAGGTCAGAAAAAAGCCGAACGTCAAAAGATGATACCTAAGTTTCATGTGCATCCTTTTGTTTTGATTTATCACTCTTATGGTATCGGCTTTCCGAGCGAAATTCTGAATTGCAAATAAGGCAGGAACACTATTTATGAGTTCGCCAAGGCATCTCGGATTGAGACAAAGGTCTTGTAGCACCGATCTGACCGCCTTGCTTTTTTAAGACGATTTTTCATTCTAAAGGGACCTAATTTTTAACTTATTTACCTAGGGGCTCTGCGGTATGTGGCCTCTAAGTCTAAAATAGAGCCAGAACTCTTGCTGCGGGGCTTAAAGCCATGGACTCCTCCTCGGTACAGTGCTAGTTTGCCAGACGCTAGAAAAGTACAAAATCCGAAGGAGAATCACTTGGATAACTCTACTCTAAAAAACGTCAAACCTGAGGTTCTAGATTCTATCGCAAGACGTGCGCATTACTTGGCCACGCAGATGATCTGGCAGGCCAATCATCGTCCGGATAAAGAAAAAGGCGACCCAAAAATCGGTGGTCACCCGGCAGCTTCCGCAAGTTCATTGCACATTATGGGTGCTCTGCACTTGCTCGTAAAATCTGGATTCGATCATATCGCGAATAAGCCCCATGCTTCTCCGACAGATCACTCTTACAACTATCTTTTGGATCTTCTTTTGAAGAACGACTTGTCGAAATTGACTCAAGAGCAAGCCGACCAAGCAATGAATGGTCTTCGTAAATTCACTGATGGTAGTGAATTCGTGTTCCAGTCTTATCACTCTGCTTACGATCCTGATCAACACAACTTCTTCCCTTCTGGAACTGTAGGTATTCCACCTGTAGAGGCGGGTTACTTGGCGTTGGCTTACCGCTACGCTCGCGAACACGGTTATGAAGTTCCAGACGCTCACTTCTGGGCTGTGTGCGGAGACTCTGAGTTCCGTGAAGGTTCTATGTACGAAGCGGTTCCTGACTTTGCGGAGCGTGAGTTGGGTTCTTTGACTTGGATTTTGGATTACAACCGTCAATCATTGGACGGTCACCGCATCACGAACAAAGAAATCATGAATGGAACTGACGCGGACCGCGTTGAGCGCACAATGGCTGCCAATGGTTGGGAAGTGATCCAAGTTCGTCACGGTTCTAAGCGCCAAGCTTTGTTCAAAAAGAAAGACGGCGACACTTTCAAAAACTTCCTAGAAAAAGAATTGGAAGATTACGAGCTTCAAGCACTTCTTCTTGTTCAAGACATGAAGGCTTTAAAAAAAGGCATCGCGAAAGAACATCCAAACATGAAGAAGTTCTTGGACAGCATCACTGACGAAGAGTTGTTCGATGCAATCCGCGACTTCGGCGGTCACGACATGGTGGCGTTGGCTGAAGCGATGGAAAAATCTAAAAAATCCACTCGCAAACCAACAATCATCATTGCTCACACTTTAAAGGGTTGGGGCTTGAAAGCCGCAGCTCAACCGGGCAACCACTCTTCTTTGCCACAAGAAGAGGAAGTGATCGCACTTAAAGAAAAGCAAGGTATCAAAGGTGAAAAGCTTTATGAACGTTTTGCTGCAAACTCTGTAGAAGGCAAATTCTTAGCTTCTCGCGGAGAAAAATTGTACTCTGAAATCAAAGCGCAACACGCTTTGAAAGCAAAGAACCAAGATTTCTTCTTGAAGAAACTCACTGAGTTCGGTGATATCCCTCAATCTTTGGACATCAACACAAAAATGACTAGCTACCCTCACACGCAGTGGATGCTAGGTCAGTTGACAGCAAAGTTGACTCGTATCGCGAACACGCCACTTGATGAATCTCAACTTTCTGAAAAACAAAAACCTCTCACGGCTCTTGAAAAACCGTTCAAGCTTCCGGGTGAGTTGTTCATCTCTATGGCTCCGGACGTAGGAACTTCTACGAACTTGAACCCTGCGATGGATGGTAAGATCTTCGGTGCTCCGGTTGTTCAAGACTTGGAAACTGAATTGGGCGTTAAAGACCACAAACTTCCTGACCTTGTTCCCGGCGAAGACGTTTCAGACCGCTTCTTGCGTTTTGAAATCGCCGAAGGAAACGTGATGTCTTGCGTGGGCGCGTTCGGAAAAATGCGCGACTTCTTGGGAATTCCAATCATTCCTTTGATGACGGTTTATGACTTCTTTATCAAACGTGCTTTGGACCAATACTTCTACAACTTGTATTGGAAGAGTTCTTTCATCTGCGTGGGAACTCCGTCAGGCGTGACATTGTCTCCTGAAGGGGCACAACACGGTTGGAAGTCTGACATCCAAATCCCGAACCAAATCACTTGGGAACCGTTCTTCTGCCAAGAACTTGATTGGATCCTTTGCGACACAATCAAACGTCACGTTTTGAACGACAATGCCGGCCGTACTGGGACATTGTTGAGACTTGTGACTCGTGGTGCGGAACAAAAAGACATGCTTCACTACTTAAAAAAACAAGCTCGCTTCAAAGCCGGTCTTGAGGGTTCTTTGGCTCGCGCTGAATTCCCGGTAGCTGGTGCTTTCAATGAAGAAGAAGTGACTTCACAAGATGAAGCACAAATCATGTCAGCGATCCGTGAAGACGTTCTCAAAGGCGCTTACTACTTGATCGACTACCGCGGTTACGCAGGTTACGAGCCAGGTGATAACGTTGTGAATATCTTCGCGATGGGTTCACTTGTTACAGAGGGAATCAAAGCTTCTGAAGCATTGCTAGCTCGTGGTATTTACGCCAACGTGATCGTAGTAACATCTTCAGATCTTTTGGTTGGCATCCAAGCTCACGAAACTGATTACGACTACTTGAAAAACGGTTTGGGTGTGAACTCGAACTTGTACCTAAGAAAAGCCGATGACGTTACGACAGGTGACTTGATCACTGTTGCTGGTAAACGCATCCCTGCTGTCAGCGTTGCTGACGGTGAAGCTGGCTTGCTAGACAATATCGGTTCTATTATCGGTGTTCGTCAGGAAGCTTTGGCAGTTCGCAAGCACTCCAAATGCGGTCGTCCTTCAGAAATCTACGCTTACCACAGCATCGACGCGGAAGCCGTTGTTGAAGCTTGCGGTAAAGTGTTGGCTGAAACGGCATTGGAAAAAGTCATTGTATCTGAAAACGCTCTTGGCGAAGCTCATCAAGCAGAAGCACGCCAAGGACATTGGACCGATCTATGGCCTTCCAAAACTCCGGTGCAAAAGCACTAGTGCGCCAGACTAAATGAACTATAAAGAAATCGCGAAACAAGAGCTCCCCTTTGATGGGGAGTTCTTTTTAGCAAGAAACAAAAAGTACGAAGAGCTAGTTTTCTTCGTTCATTTTTACGAAGGCAGCAAAAAACAACTCCTTCGTCACATCAAACTCGTTAATTCACTCGGCTTTGATGCTTTCGCCTTCCAACTTCAAGGCAATCACAAGGACTTTCTGAAGTTTCATCTTCCGATCAGTGCCAAAGGCTCTTTTGGGACGAAACACGTTTATGCCGATCAAATTGAAACTTTGCTGAATCTAGTTCCCGGGAACAAAATCATCTTTTCATTTTCCAATCCGACCGCCGCTGCGATTGAAGCGATGTCTCGTCGACATTGTTCTGATACGGTTGCTTTGATTTGCGATAGCGGACCCACGGCGCGGTTTATTCCTTCGGCTTACAACTTGTATAAGCATGAATACAAACTTCAGCCTTTCGCCTTAAGGCTCGCTTTAGCACCCGTTTTAAGCTTGGGTTGGAGTCCGTTCTTTCACAAAGATTTGAATAAAGATCTCGCGTCTTTCCCACGTGGTTTTAAGATCCTTTCAATTCGGGGCTGGAAAGATCTTTTGATTCCGCCTTCACATATCGACGAAGTTTTTGAGCCGCACACGCAGCTTGATTGGACAAAACTTTCTTTGCCTGAAGCAGGACACCTCACAGGACTTCGCGATTTCAAGGAAGAATATGTACCGGCTGTTGAGAGGTTTCTTAAGGACGTAGCCACGCCCTTATGATTTCTTTTGATGCGAACAATCCCTTTCCTCTTTTAGAACTTGATACTTATTCTTACAAAGAAGCTCAAGATCATGCCGTCCTTGTTGACGAGTGGTTGGGTTTTCAGATTGATTCTTGTGAGGAAAAAGTTCGCTCCCGATCCAAAACTCAAGAAAATGTTCCTCAGCAAAACTGGGAGCATCTTTCGGTTCAAGCTTTTCAAACTCCTTATATGGAAATTCGCAATATTTTAGATCTTCTTTCACTGACGCCTGGGAAGCATATTGTGGATCTGGGTTGTGCCTATGGAAGAATGGGTTTTGTTTTAGGAGCACACCACAAAGACATTCGTTTTAGCGGATACGAGTTAGAACAAGAGCGCGTTCTTGAAGCGCAACGAGTTCTTTCACGCTTTTCTTATCCCGAAATAAATTTTTATACTGCGGATCTTTCAGCGAGCGAGTTTGTTCTACCTGAAGCCGACGTGTATTTTATTTTTGACTATGGCAACGAGAGCGCCGTTAAAAAAACGCTTGTTGATCTTCAAAAAATCGCGCAAAAGAGATCCATTGAAGTCATCGCTCGCGGACGCTTAAGCCGCTTCCTGGTTCACAAGGAGCACCCATGGCTTTCGGAGGTTGAAACTCCCCGCCATTATCCGCATTTCTCTATTTACCGGTCGTAATTGTTCGCTATAGACCCTGTAAAAATTTCAAAAATGTTCTCCGAGAGACCGTAAAGCACCTCAAAGTGAAGTAATTTCATTTACCTACAGCATCGTCCCCCATATAAGCATTTCGTTCTCTCACCGACTTAATTTTTCGGAGGTTTTATGAAGCCGTTCGCTATGGGTCTTTTGGGGCTATTCATTTCCGTGTGCTCCTTCGCACAAACACCAGGTCCTCTTTCTCTTTCAACAACAATTTCTTGTGACCAAGTGGCAGGCGATCTTTGGTATGAAATCGGTCTTGTGCCATTCACAAGCAAAGATGGTTATCTGATCGCGGTCGTTCTTCATGACGAAAAAAAACAGACGTCTCGCCTGGTGATGGAAACTTCTGTGTATGAAACCAAAAACAATGAAAGTTTGGTGTTTGAAAATGCCAATGGCAGTTTGCGTTTGGTTGTAGATTATAAAGGTCCTTATCTTGATAAGGGAATGCTCTCCATTCTTAAAGACGGCCAAAACGTTATGCACGAACTTGATTGTTATAAAAATGGTCGCATCACTTACGACCGCATCTCTAAACCACAACCACGTATTTCTGTAGGTAGCTAAAATGAACATGCCCGTCGACACTGCTTATTCGGATCTTTTGGAAATGCAAGATGCCCGAGCTTTTTTAAAAAGAGCTTTGGAAGTTCGCTATCGCAAAAAAGGTAAAATCAATCTTGCGGATTTCTCTCGCCGCGCCGGTTTTTCTTCACGCAGCTTTCTTTCGGAATACCTCGCTGGAAAAAAAGGTCTTTCTCGTGAAAGCGTGGGTCAGCTTAAAACAGCCTTGAAACTTCCAAAACCTTATCTGGATTTGTTTTCCTTGCTTGTTGGCAAAGACCAGCCAGAGCTTCTTTCACGAAAATTGACATTGGAAGATATCGACAAACAGGTCGGCTCCATTAAAGTTTCCGTGGCTCGCCAGACAGAAGCGTTGTCGCAAATCAAAGATCCTAGCCGTTTGATTTCAAAGCCCACTTTATTCCGCGTGTTTGCTGCCTTAGGAACTGAGGAAGAAGGCGCAAGTCTTCATGAAATCGCAACCCGTGCAAACATGCCGATTGAAAACGTGCATGAGTCTTTGCAATTTCTATTAAACGAGGGCGCGATCACGACACAAAACAGTCGTTATTATGTCCGCTCTAGCCAAATCGATTTCTTAAAACTTTCAGACTCTGCAAGTCTTGCGGATTTAACAAGAACACTGTGTTCACAAATCCGCACGGACGCGAATGAGATTGCCGCAGATTCGAAGAATTATCTTTTCTATACGGCGTTTTCTTTGCAATCCCACCAATTGCCGGAGTTCAAAGAAAAACTGCGCGATGCCATATTCGGAGTTCTTGACCAATATCAAGACGACCGCGGTGACTGCGTGCACGAAGTGTTCTTGTGCTCTCGCACTTAATTTTATTGTTATCGTGTAACTAGACTTAAATTTTTTAAACACTACGCTCTTGATCCATCATGGAGGAGCGTATGAAGTCAGTTGCCATTGCGTTGTTTGTCAGTGTCCTGTCTGTTGCCTCATCTTCATTGGCGGCACGGGGCTACTATCTGTACGAAGCCAATTTCAATCACATGGGAAAATCTTATTTAGATCGCCTGGAGTCTATGCCAACAGACCAGCTTTCTTCTTTGTCGCCCGAAAAACGCAACATCTGCATTCAAAGATACAAAGGTATTCTTGAAGATGGCGTTTTAGATATTCGCATCGCTTTGGGGTACTTTGATTGGACGACAGGAAGCAATGTCTATGCGGACGGCCGCAGTTTCGGTGTCAGTCCTTCGATGGATATCGGGGCTTTTTACGCGATTAAAAGTTTGCTCTTATCTTCTTGTGACGGACGTGTGCGTCTTTGCGGATTTAGCCAAGATCCTAAAAACAACTATCGCTTTTTAAAAACGGTGCAAATTCAGGGCAACAAATACACCGCGCGTGTAGAAGTTCAGTTTGCTTCGGCCACGGAATATTTAAGCCAGAATCTGGGTGACTATCGTGAACAACAAAGACAGCGCACTCAATACATGGATAATTATTTTGCCCATGCCTTGCAGGAAGCCGATGCGGTTTTTTATTTCGGACATTCTCGCAATGGCGGAGGACCGGATTTTGCGCCACCCGTTTTTATTCCTGGTCGTAATAAAGTGAACTATGATGGTTACTATGAAGTGCAAAGGCCGGGACTTAAAAAAATGCTCGCAGCTTTAAACGCGAGTGATAAAAAGGCCGCAGTTCTGGGCTTGATGTCGTGTGCATCTCGCGATCACTTCTTACGAAAAGTGCGAGCGGCAGCTCCTCAGACCGGAGTGATCACGTCGATGGATGTTCTTAACGTGGATGAGGTCTATACAGCCATGCTTGGTGGAATAGATGCTTTACTCAGAGGACAGTGCCAACAAAGTTTTTATCAGCAATTGCGTATGACTTCTAACAATCAAAAATACATCACAATGGACGGAATGTTCGAATAAGAATAGATTGATTATGGAGGTGCTTATGGTCAGTTTAGAACAGCTTCCTCACCCTGACTTTCTTCCCTATCCAAGTCATTACACCTCGGCGTTTTTCCAATCTAAGGAAGACGCCGAAAAAGCCATCTCAGAATTGGAATCACTTGGGTTCAACGATGATGAATTCAATATCTTTGAAGGCGACAGTGGCGTACATGCCGTCGACATTGATGGCGATCACCACAACGTTATCGAAAAATATATGCGTAAGTTTATCAAGATGTCAGACTCTGCCGAATGGCGCTTTTTAAGTGAAGCGGACTATGAACTTAAAAATGGCCATCTTCTAGTTTGCGTTCCGACGTTGAGTGATCAAAAAAAACAAGAAGTGATCAGCGCTTTTAAAAAGGCGGACGCCTATGACATCCGGTATTTTACTCCTTTGTATGTAGAAGAAATCGAATAGCGGTAAAGAATAAACAAACAAACGGATTTCTTTTTAGGTAAGATTAACTATTGATTTTACTTGTGAATTTGTTGAACTAAAACCTTAGTCTATATTTCTCACGGGCTCTTTGACTTACATATAATTTACATAGTAATTTATATGTAAATGGAGAGCCTATGAGCACCCTCGCCCTTCCCGAATTAGCAAATATCCCTTTCGTGTCTGCGGAGCACTTGCAACCTCCTGCAGGTTTGGCCACTGGAGTTTCCGTTCTGGATGATTTCCTTTTATGGAAAGGAATTCCGCAAGGAGATTTAAGTCTCTTTCAAGGAATTCCCGGAACGGGAGCCACTTCTTTATGGGTGCGTATTGTGCAAAACGTGCATGCGCAAAACAAGTGGGCGGCCTGGATCAATGGCGATACGCAACTTTTCCCGGCGCATTTATCCCATCATAAGTTGAATTTAAAAAAACTTTTGGTGGTGAAAGAGCCTAAAGAAAATGAAAAGCTCTTTTGGCTTTTGCAGGAACTTATCACAAGTTCTTTATTTGAAGTGATCGGCTGCAATCTGAAAGAGATTTTTTTAAAGAACCACCAGTTGCAGAAATTAAAACGTCTTTGTCGTCTGCACAAAGTGGCTTTGGTATTTATCAATCAAAAGCCGACCAAGTTCATCAACCCGCTTTTTAGTTTCATGGTTTTGTTTCAACGCGACTTTATCACGATTCAAAGAGCCCTTCACCGTCCGACACCCTTTAATATTGCCGGGAGTATGATCCATGCGAACTTTATGCATCAATTTAAAAACACCGCAAGAAAGCTCCTCAGCTGAGGCTTTTTTGGTTTTAAGTCCGCGTGTGCAGTTTCGTTTTCCGCACTACATTTTTGTAGAGATGGAATCGACCTCGCACTTTTTCGGAGGAGAAAATGGCTGCTTGGCAAAAGCTTTAGAAATCGCAGCGAAGTTTTCTTCGGATGCTTCAGCAGCCATTGCGGATACGCCGTCGGTGGCTCAAGTGTTTGCGCGCTGGCGTCCGTCATATGTGGCTCCGCGCGGGAAAGAACAAGAAGGATTTCGTGGTTTAGGACTGGATGCTTTGAAAGATCTCGAAGGGCTTCAACCTTGGCCACAGAAAAAACCTATCGAACACATGATTTCGTTTTTTCACACTTTGGGTGTGCATGGCTTGGAAGATGTTTTGAATTTTCGTTCCAATTCACTTCGTGAAAGATGGGGGGATTTCGGTGTTTTACTTTGGAATCGTTTGCACTCTCAAGACGCTCAGGTCATTTCACCTCTTGTTCCTCGCGACCCTCTTGTGGGCTATGGTTACTTTGACGATCCCATAGCGGCTGTTCCTTTATTGATGGCAAGGCTGAAACCGCATTTGGACATTTTGTTTGCGCGTTTGGCAGGACTTTCTCGTTATGCCCAAAAGCTTGATGTGATTTTGCACTGCGAGTATTCGGATAAAAGATATTCTTTCAGCATTGAACCTGTAAGCCCCACGCGCGATCAGGAACTTTTTGAAGATCTGCTAGAGAAAAAACTTTCGCAACTTGTTTTAGAAAACCCTATCCGTGAATTTGAAATATCGCTTTTTGATGTGCCTGAAAAAATTCAACAACTGGATTTTTTTGAACCGCGTGACAATACCGAAGATCGCTGGCGCCGTTTGATCAGCTTTGCAAAACAATCCCAGTGTGAAATGGGTTTTCTGCAAATGGAAGCCAGTCATTTTCCTGAACAAAGTTTCAGTCTGGTGACGGATTGGCCGGAAGATTTTAAAGCTCACGATTTGGTCGAACGCCAAGATGAGGCATTACAAATCAAATCGGTTTACGCCAAAGGCCTTTCTGCCAGTCCCCGTCCGTCGTTGTTGCTGGAAAAGCCGCAACCTTTAAATGCTTTTGAAGTTCAGAAACTGCGTTTTGTCTCTTCACTTCCCAGCGAGAGAATTGAATCCTCGTGGTGGCAGATTTCTGTTCAAGAACTAAAACATCGAGATTACTTCTTTGCGCTCTCTCAACATGGTCAGCTTCTGTGGGTTTTCAAAGATCGCATAAATTCACAGGTGTACTTACATGGCTATTTTGATTAGTGGAAATCACAAGATAAAACTCCCCTCGCTTCCTCAGAACTCTTCCAAAGCGGCTTTGCCCATAAAAAGGGCCCAGTGCTTTGTGGAGTTGATGGGGCGAAGTAATTTTTCTTTTCTGCAAGGGGCTTCTTCCCCGGAAGAGATGGTGCAAACGGCCATTGAGCATGGTTATGACGGTTTAGGGATTTGTGATCTCAATGGTCTTTACGGAGTGGCGCGCGGATTTCAAACGATGCAGTCGCCGTCTCTTTTTACGGCTTCGATGAAAGCCAAAGAAGGTTTTAAATACCTCATTGGGTCGGAACTCACTTTAACGGATGAAACCAGCGTCACTTTGATTCCAATCAACAAACAAGGCTACTCACATCTGTGCGAGCTTTTAACTTTGGGAAAAAGACAAGCGGCCAAGGGTTTTTCAAAACTCAGTCTGGAACAGATAGAAAAATACAATCAAGGATTGTTGTGTCTGGCTCTTCCGCCTTGGACTGATAAACGCTATGAACGCTTAGAAAAGATTTTTGATGATCGATTGTATTTGCCTGTGTGGCGTGATTTGACATGGGAGTCTCACGAATTCTGCAAACACGCTTTTGAGTTGGAAGAAAAATATCAAGCGCGCCTTTTTGTCACACAACGTCCTTTTATGCATGTGCCAGAAAGAAAAGAACTCTTTGATGTGTTAACTTGCATTTTGCATCACACAACATTGCAAGAAGCGAAGAATAAATTAATTCAAAATGCCGAACGCTGCTTAAAGAGCCTCGAAGATCTCTCTTTCTTATGGCAAGACCGCTTAGACCTTGTGGAAAAAACTGTGGAGATCGCCGCACGTGTGACGTTTTCATTGGATGAAATTCGTTACCGTTATCCCAACTCAAACCTCCCCGCGGGACTCACACCCAGTGAGCATTTGCGGGATTTAGCATGGCAGGGAGCCAAGTGGCGCTATCCTGAGGGAGTTCCTGATAAAATCAAACACATGATCAACTACGAGCTCGAACTTATTAAAGAGCTTGAGTACGAAGATTATTTTCTGACACTCAAAGAAATCTGTGATTTTGCCGCGAGCAAAAATATTTTATATCAAGGACGAGGTTCAGCGGCGAACTCGGTGGTTTGTTACTGCATTGGCTTGACGTCTGTCGATCCCACAAAAGTAGATTTACTTTTTGAAAGATTTATTTCGCGCGAGCGCCGTGAACCACCGGATATTGATATCGACTTTGAACACAATCGCCGTGAAGAAGTCATTCAGCATATTTACGAAAAATACAACGAACGACATGCCGCCATGGTGTGTACCGTAGTTCGTTATCGTTCACGCATGGCGATTCGTGAGACAGCGAAAGTTTTTGGCATTCCGCTAGCGAAAATCAACGAGATGATTAAATTCATGGGCCGCGATGGCTTCAGTCGTTTGCTGGAGCCGGAATCTGCGGATCGCTTTGGCCTGCCTCACGATCAATGGAAAATGTTTTTGCATTTAGCCCATCAACTGCGCGGCTTTCCCCGTCACTTAGGAATTCACACAGGCGGATTTTTAATCACGCAAGATCCGATCACCGAAATGGTTCCGGTTGAAAAAGCGACCATGAATGGCCGCTATGTGATTCAGTGGAATAAAGACGATGTGGCTTTATTAAAGCTGATGAAGATCGACGTTTTAAGTCTGGGAATGCTGACTTGTTTGCGCAAGTGTTTTGATCTTTTGCGGGAGCATAAAGGATTGCACTTTAATCTTGCCACGCTGCCCTCTGAAGATGAATCGACTTATGAAATGATTGGTAAAGCCGACACCGTGGGTGTTTTTCAAATCGAATCACGCGCGCAGATGCAAACACTGCCACGAATGAAACCCAAAAACTTTTATGATCTTGTAGTCGAAGTCGCGCTGGTTCGTCCCGGTCCTTTGCAAGGGGGCATGGTTCATCCTTATTTGCGTCGTCGCCAAGGCTTGGAAAAAGTCACCTATGCGCATGAACTCTTAAGGCCTATCTTGGAAAAAACCCATGGCGTTCCTATTTTCCAAGAACAAGTCATGAAGATGGTGATTGCGGCGGCGGATTTTTCTCCGGGTGAAGCCGATGAACTTCGTCGAATTATGTCTTCAGCGTGGAGAAAGCAATCCACCATGGATGGGATTAAAAAGCGTATCTTGGATGGTTTTGCCAAGCACGGCATCACCTATGAATATGGCGAGCAGATTTATAAAACCATCGAGGGCTTTGCGAATTATGGTTTCCCTGAAAGCCATGCCGCAAGTTTTGCTCTGCTCACCTATGCCAGTTGCTACATCAAAAAACATCATCCCGATGTTTTTGCCTGCGGGCTTTTAAACAGTCAGCCTATGGGTTTTTATGCTCCCCGCACTCTGGTAGCCGAAGCTCAGCGCCATGGGGTGGAGGTTCGTCCTTTATGTATTCAAAGTTCTCAATATGATTACACCTTGGAAGATAAAGGAAATAAGGAGCACGCCTTACGCGTTGGACTGCGTTCTTTGTACGGAATTCCCGAAGCTCTTATCCGTCGAATTGAAGAATCACGCCAAAATCACGGGGCTTTTCTGAATGTTGCTGACTTTATTCAACGCACGGAACTTCCGCGCAGTGCTTTGATTAAAATTGCGGCCTCAGGGGCTTTTGATTGTTTTAACACCAATGTGCGTGAACTGATCTGGGAGTTAGAAAGTTTAAGTCTGGATCAAGAAAGTTTTCTTTGGGGACATCCTAAAGAACAGTTTGATTTAGAAAATGAAGAAGACAACGACTCAGACCTTTTACCGTTCGAATCCAACTGGGATCGCTTGCGTCGCGAGTATGACAGCAAGGGTTTTTCCGTGGACTCACATCCGCTTTCGGTTCTGCGTTCTTATTTAAAAAACAAAAGCCAGGAGTTTATTTCCAAGCGCTATGTGCCGTTTTTTAATTCCGGTGATTTACCGCGCATGAAAAACAAAACCAAAGTGCGCTTGGCAGGTCTGGTTTCCGTGACCCAAAGACCACCCACCGCTAAAGGAATGTGTTTTATTACTTTGGAAGATGAGTTTGGGTTTATGAATATTGTCATTCATCCTGACGTCTATCAAAAAGACCGTTTGGCGATTTATGGAAAGTCTTTACTGGAAATTCAAGGCCAGGTGGAAAAAGTGGGAGAGTTAATCAATATTCGCGCCGCCCGTGTTCTGCCCTTGATTTAAAAGTGACGGCCAAAGTTTTTTTTGATAATTTTCTAAGACATGATTCGTGAAGCGCTCGTTTTTTTACTTACGCCGACAACTCCACTGGCAAAGAAATATGGATTTCTTTACTCTTCTATCGCGCTTCAACACCGCTTTGAAAGATGTAAAAAAGCCTGGCTTCCGCATCTTAAACACTGTCAGGATCTTTTTTTAGAAACGATTCAAGATCTTCCTCGAAAAAAATCAGTGGTGGTTTTGGGAAGTGCCCACCTGCATGAAATCCCTTTGCACCTTTTATCGGAGCATTTTGAAGACATCACTTTGGTGGATGTTGTTCATCCCTTAAAGCATCACCGTTTAGCCAAACGCAATTCCCATCTTAAACTTGTGACTGAGGATCTTTCTAAAAGCTTAGAGAAATTGGACAAGATAAATAATCTTGAAGAACTGCACCAGCTTCTTCAACAGCTTCAAGATCAAAATTTATTTTATTTCGAAGCGGATTTAGTGATTTCAAGCAATCTTCTTTCACAATTGGCTTTGCTTCCAATAGAAGCCGTGGAAAGAAAAATCAAAAGATCTTTGTCTTTGGAAGAAAAGGACCAGATCTGTACTGACTTTGCGGAATTGCATCTTAAAAACTTAAAAAACTGCAAAGGACGCAAGCTGATCTATGCTGACCGAAAAGTGATTTACCGCGACACCAAAGGCGAAGTCATCTATACGGGTGAGTATCCTGTTTCTTTCGAAGGCTTCACAAAGCTCAAAGAATGGATGTGGCAGTTGGCTCCTTTGAAAGAAGCTTCCAAAGACTATTCCATTGAAATGAAAATTGAAGCTTATAAAAAAGATTGAGCATTACACTTCTATTTTCTTTTAGACAGATCACTGGCATTTTTATGATCCTCCTGTAAAATAAAAATATGAAGTTTTTTGCTGCGTCTTTGAGTGTCCTGTTTATTCTTTCTTGCTCTTCCACATGGGCGACTATGAAGTTTATCTACCATGCGCCAGAGTCCAGCTCTGATTCTCGCTATGATTTTCATTGGGAAGTGTTACGCGAAATTCTAGAAACAACAGCTGCAAAATACGGCTCCTACGAGATGAATCCATCCATTTTTATGACCGAGGACCGGCAGATTTCGGAAATTCAAAAGAAACACCCGTCATTGACTGTCATGATTCGCGAAACAGATCAGCAGATGGAAAAAATTCTTATTCCTGTCCGCATTCCTATTGATCGAAACCTTTTGGGATACCGGGTCTTTCTTATCAAAGATTCTTTTCAAAAACATTTTGATAAATGGAATTCACTGGAAGATTTAAAACAGGTTCCTCTTGGACAAGGACAAGGCTGGGGCGATATTAAGATTCTTGAAAACGCCGGCTTTAAAGTTCTTACAGAAATTTACTATGATGACCTTTTCAAACATCTCAGTACCGGTCGCTATTTGGCCTTTCCTCGTGGTATTTCTGAAGTTCACAAGGAGCTTGAGACATTTCAAAAACTGTATCCACATCTTACTATCGAGAAAAAGTTTTTAGTCTATTATCCATTACCGACTTACTTTTGGTTTCAAAGCTCTTCTGAAGGCAAGGCGATGGCTCATCGAGTGGAGGAAGGTTTTCGAATTCTTCTAAAGAACGGTGCATACCAGAAGATTTTTGACAAATACTACGCTGCGAGTCTCGCAAAGCTCAAGTTAAGAAAACGCCAGCTTATCAAATTAGAAAATCCGTACCTGCCGGCAACCGTACCGTTCAAAGAAAAAGAACTGTGGTACGATCCGTTCAAAGATTAATTATTTTTTGATCGCGACAAAAAGTCCTTCATAGCTCGGCACGATGGCCGCTTCAAACAGCGCTGGATCTGAGAGACGTTCATTAAACTCTTGCATGATCTTGATTTGTTTTTCCGAAAAACGCTGCAAAGCCGTGTCTCCCCATACAGAACCGCTTAAGAATATATTATCAGCCAGGATCAAACCGCCCGAACGAAGATTGCTTTCAGCCCAAGATAAATAATCAAAATAAGCGGCTTTGTTGCCATCAATGAAAACACCGTCAAAAGGCCCGTGTGCCGAAAGCTTTGTCAGTTCTTCTCGTGCATCACCTAAAACCAAATGAATTTTCTTTTTCGCCTGATCGATTTTATTGAAAACTTGTGAAGCCATATCGCCGTGCTTAAGCTCTTTTTCCAATGTCCAAAGTTCTCCACCTTCAGGGAGGGCTTCAAAAAGATATTGCGCAGACAAACCTGTGAGCGTTCCAATCTCCACAAATTTCTTTGCGCCATGCAAACGCACGAGCGTCTTAATCAACTGTGCCTCTGCCGGAGAAATACTAATACGGGCCAACCCCAACTCTTCCGCGAATTTCCGCGATTGTTGTTTGCATTCATTCTCTTCAAGAAGAAGAGAGCCCATATAGACTTCTCTGTTTGTTAGCACTGTTTCACGCATACAACCATTATCCCATAGTTCCAGGATGAAGTTAACAGGAAGTTAATTTGATGCTGCTTACCCTTCACAGTTTAATTTTGCCTAACAGCTTAAACTCCGTATTCGAGGAGGTTTCCATGAGGTCTTACACATCTGTTTCTAGAATCAGCGCCACTCTTGCTTTGATTTTAATTCTGGGCGCTTGCGCCTCACAAGATCTTGAGAAACGGGAATATATCACGTCTAAAAAAGTTCAATCACCTCCTCGCACTCGCACTTTGACGGTGGCCGAAGCTTCCAAGGACTTAAGGAAAAGTACAAAGTTTATCACGCTTTCTCAAAACATTCGTTTCAATGTCGGCAGTACAGAACTTTCTCCGTCGAGTCGTCGAGCTCTTGAAGAAATCGCCAGCGAAATAAAAAAAACGGCAAATTCTTTCGAAAAAATTCGCATTGAAGGGTTGTCCGATCCAACGGGAAATATCCAAAACAACCAACGTCTTTCCCAGGCGCGTGCCGATCGCGTGCGCAGCTACCTCATCTCTCACGGAGTTCCTGAAGACAAACTAGAAGCCATCGGAAAAGGACCCGTAAACTCTGACTCCATTGCTTCGGCTGTTCAGAATGCCCGGGATCGTCGTGTCGACTTTGAGATCATAGAATAAAATGAAAAGCCTTACGAAATCCATCCAAGTCTTAGTCGAACTCGTCACACAAGATCCGCAAATGGAATCGACGTGGTTGACGGCTTTGGCGCACCTAGAACATTTAGCGGCAGAACAGGTGTTGGGAAATATCACCCAATCCACACCGCAAGAATACATGAACGAAATTAAAGCTCACGCGGCGGATGAGGCCCGCCATCGCGATACGATTCTGAAAATCCGCCCTTTTCCTGAAACTCTCAACGGAGACTACCAAGATCTTCGCCGACGCCTGTGTGCAATTGCTGAATCGTTTATTAAAGGTTATTTCGCCACGGCTGTTCTATCCACGGCCCGCTCTCGCTTTGTTGCTTACGTTCACGGCGCCATAATTATTGAACAATTCCCATTTCAAATTTATTCCGCTTACATTCAGGAAACAAAAGACGCGCGCATTCGTCAAGCCATGCAGAGTGTTTTAGATGACGAAGTTGGGCACATTCAATTGGGGAAAAAGTTTTGGCAGCAGCTTCCTGAAGACAAACGACTATCTTTAACGGAACTCCAGATTATCGAAAAAGAAATGTGCATGATGATGGTTGAACGCATGACCGAAATCATTTCGCGTTTTAAAAACCGTGATGCTTTCTTTTTACCCTCTAGTAAAGCCAGCACGCGTCTTACGTGGATGTTGGGAGAGCGTCCTTGGGCGACACTGGCCTGGATTCACGTTTTAGGAAAAAGTGAAGAGATCGCAGCCCAACACATGCAACGCATTTTCAAGATCCGCAACCTGCCTTTGCCTCCCGAAATGCCCGGGCATGTCGAAGACGAGATACGCCATGCAAAACTTCTTCAACGAAGTGTCTTATTGCAACGTCGCTCTTGGCTGACAAAGTCTTCTTATAAAGAAGCCGAATTTGCCATGAGCCGTTTGCTGGAGAAGTACTTAGTTCTTTTTTTTAGTTCCATAATGAAAAATTTCAAAGATCCCCACAGCATTTACCTTTACGGAGCCTGGGGCCTGGAGATGAGAGTTTTTAAACACTACACGGAAATCATGAAATGGACGGACGATGTCGGCGTAGCTCATGCGATTTCAGGAATCCTGGTGGACGAAACAGAACATACGCACATGGTTCATACGTCGTTGAACGAAAAAAATATTTTGAATCCTGAAGCGCTGAAATGGGTTCGTCAGCTGGAAGAAGACCTGTTTGAAAATGCCTGCAAAGAAGCGTTGGATCTCATTCTTCAATTTGATGAAAAACCTGATTTTGCTCCCCCATACCAACACACTTTTCACGCGGTTCCACAAATGCTGCCAACAACGACAGAGTCCGCTACAATGGAGTTGAATTGATGATTGCTTTTATCTTTCCTGGCCTGAATGCTTTACTTAGAAAAGTAGATCGCAATCGTTTTACTCATCTTCCAGAAGTGCAAGAACATTTCTCTCGAGCTGAAAAAGTGATCGCCGAACGCTTTGGCCAACACGTCAGCTTCAAAGAATTTCTCAATCTTCCTGCTGAAGAAATCTATGCCTTAAAAAATATCAGTCTTGCCGCAGTCGCGATTTGCTGTATTCAAGTCGGTGTAGCGCTTCGCTTAAGAAAAAAAATCGGCGATCCCCAATGGGTGATGGGTTGCTCGTTAGGTGATTTAGCACGTGCCGTATTTGCAGAATGCTACAGCTTTGAAGATGCGGTCTATAATCATATTTGGTTCACTCAGAAAATTGATGGCATCGATAAAATCGGAAAAAATATTGGAGTGCTTGCACCACGAGGGCAAAATTTTACTGCCGCCGACTATCAATGGTTTGAAAAAATCTGTGTCGATGTCTCTTGCTTGACTCCTCGCTTTTTAAATATTGGCGGGCGCTATAAAGATCTTTTAAAAGTGGAAGAGCTCGCGAAAGAAAAAAATTGGAATATCATTGATATTCTCAACTATCCTGTCCATTCACGCTACATTCTGCCTTACGTACAAGCTGTTGCCAGTGAATTTGCGACGGTGCAAACTTACACCCCTCGTGTGCCGATTTTTTCAAGCGTGAGCGCCCAAGCTTTGGAGAACCCTGATGTTATCAAAGCGGAGTTTTTACTTTGCATCACGCAAGCTGTTCAATGGTCCAAAGCGATTCAATGCCTTGTGAATGAAAAAGGTGTCACTCGGTTTATCAATATAGGCCCATGCAAAAGCCTCACGGGTCTTATGAAAGACATCCCGGTAACGGTGGAAACACATGAGGCCTCGGACTTGCTCTTGCAATCAGTCGATTTAGAGATTGTCCAATAAAATGAAAGACGGCAAGATGGGGACCTATGAACCCATTTCTTGTTTTCGATCTCGACGGCACTTTGATTGATTCGGCTCCAGATATCGTTGTGGCGGTGAACCGCACTCTGAAAAATCATGGGAAAAAAACTCTCAGTGACGAAGTTATTATTTCTCATATTGGTGAAGGTCTTAAAAAACTTATCGCCGATCTTTTTATGGGCGACAACCTCGAGCCCGCGCAAATCACCGACCTCGAAATGGAGTTTCTTCGTATTTACGAGTCTGAGATGTTCAATCGAACTCAGATTTTTCCCGGTGTCGAAGACTTCTTGGGAAGTTACCAGGGCCCGATAGCCATTATTACCAACAAAAACGAAAGACCCGCTAAAGCAATTCTCAAACACCTTGGCTTGGACCGTTTCCCGTGGGTGAATGTCTTTGGGGCCGACACGTTGGAAGAGCGCAAACCCAGTCCCTTACCTCTCCAAACGATGATGAAGCTTGTGGGCCACACTCCCGAGAATACTTTTATGATTGGCGATGGAGTTCCTGACGTTCTTTCAGCTCTGCGCGCGGATGTTCCGTCCATTGCGATTGAATTCGGATACACCTCCATGGAACTTCTTCAAAAATATGAGCCGCGAGGAGTTTTGAGTCACTATCGAGAGCTTCCTGAACTCCTTCAGAAACTCTCTCAGAAAAGATGACGCATATTCGCTAGAAAAAAGGACCTGCTCCCCTTTTGTGGACTTGCCTCAGGGCGGCGTGAACTATATAAGATGGGGTTTCAAATGGGGGTGATCTCCGGTGAGCGATCTTCTTTTAGAGGTTCAAAATCTTAAAACGGGCTTTAAAACCGACGACGGCGCTTTTACGGCTGTTGACGACGTAAGCTTCTCTGTAAAAAAAGGCCAAACTCTTGGAATCGTTGGAGAATCTGGTTGCGGCAAATCCGTAACTTCTCTTTCGGTGATGCGTTTGATCCAAAAGCCTGGGAATATCCAATCCGGCAAGGTTCTCTTTAAAGGGAAAGACCTTCTCCAACTGTCCGATGATAAAATGAGAGAAATTCGCGGTAACGAAATCGCGATGATTTTCCAAGAGCCGATGACTTCTTTGAATCCGGTTTACACTATCGGTGATCAAATCGAAGAAGCTATTTTGCTTCACCAAAAAGATCTTAACAAACAACAAGCTCGCGAGCGCGCGATTGAAATGCTTCGTAAAGTAGGTATTCCTGCTCCTGAAAAGCGTTTCCACGAATATCCGCACCAACTTTCGGGCGGTATGAGACAGCGTGTGATGATCGCAATGGCGATCAGCTGCAATCCGGAACTTTTGATTGCCGACGAACCCACAACAGCTTTGGACGTAACAATCCAAGCGCAGATTTTGGATTTGATGCGCAAGTTGCAAAAAGATTTCGGCGCAGGAATGATTTTGATCACGCATGACCTTGGCGTTGTCGCAGAGATGTGCCAGGAAGTTGCCGTGATGTATGCGGGCCGTATTGTTGAATTCGGAACTGTCGAAGATATTTTCTATCGTCCAAAACATCCATATACAAAAGGTCTTTTGGATTCTATTCCGCACTTTGAAACAGGTCACAAGCTTGAAGAGCTTAAGACTATCAAAGGCATGGTTCCAAGCCTCTACAACCTTCCTAAAGGTTGCCGCTTTGCGGATCGTTGCCCTTATGTTCAAGACGACTGCCGTGCTGCTTACCCGAACCTTGAAAATCTTCGTGGTCTTCACAAAGTGGCTTGCTATCACCCGTTGAGTGAAGAGGTACAAAAATAATGAGCACTCCTCTTTTGAAAGTCGAAAACGTTACGAAGAGCTTTCCTATTTACGGTGGAGTTTTCAGCCGTGAAGTGGCTGCTGTAAAAGCAGTTCAAGGTGTGTCTTTCCAATTGAACAAAGGTGAAACTTTGGGCCTTGTGGGTGAATCCGGTTGCGGAAAATCCACTTTAGGTCGTTGCTTGATTCGTCTTCACGATACGACTTCTGGAAATATTATTTACAACGGCAAAGACATCACGCACATCCAAGGCGAAGAGCTTCGTGATATGCGTAAAAAAATGCAAATCATCTTCCAAGATCCATTTGCCTCTTTGAATCCGCGCATGACTATCGGTTCAATTCTTGAAGAACCGCTGATCATTCACAATCTTTATGGTTCTGCAAAAGACCGCCAGGATCGCATCCATGAATTGATCGACCTTGTGGGACTTCGCCGTGAACACTTGAATCGTTATCCGCATGAGTTCTCAGGTGGACAACGTCAACGTGTGGGTATCGCGCGTGCTTTGGCCGTGAATCCTGAATTGATTGTGTGTGACGAGCCTGTTTCTGCATTGGACGTTTCCATCCAAGCGCAAGTCATCAATCTTTTGATGGAGCTTCAACAAAAGCTCGGTCTGACTTACATCTTCATCGCCCATGACTTAAAAGTCGTTGAACACGTTTCAACTAAAGTGGCGGTGATGTACTTAGGTAAAATCGTTGAGATGGCGGAAGCGGAAGAACTTTACCGCAATCCAAAACATCCCTATACGAAAGCCCTGATGTCAGCGATCCCAGTTCCAGATCCTCGCCGTAAAGACGAGCGTATCATTTTGACTGGCGACGTTCCTTCACCAATCAATCCTCCGACAGGTTGCCACTTCCACCCTCGTTGCCCTATGGCGATTGAAGAGTGCAAGACGATCGTCCCGCCTTTGGAAGAAAAATCCAAAGACCACATCGCAGCCTGCATTCGAGTATAAAGAAGTTACCTCTTTTTTCCGATAACTCCCCTAAGACATGTGTTGCTTGGGGAGTCTATGAAAACACAGGGAAAAGTTTGGATTATCTACGATGCTGAGACAAAAACGCAGACGAAACCTATGTCTGTAGTTCAAGCTCAGGTCGCCTTGCTTTCTCTTGCTGATAAAAATCCCGGCAAATACTTTCTTTGGACTCCAGGTTGGGAAGAATGGGTTTGCGTTCGCGAATTCCTGGAATCCGATCAGAAATATTTCGTGATGGCCCAACCGCCAAAACCGATGGAACCAGGCGGTCTTCCTCAAGACACTTTGACAGCGACACAAAATGCTCCTGCCACTAACAATCCTGACAGCCCTTACACACAAGTCGTTGTGGGCGATGCGCCGATCAAACATCAAGAAATCGGTGGCTATCATGTGAAGGATTTTAATGGCGATGAGCTGGATCTTTCGAAAATCAAAAAAGTAAAACCGGAAGCAACAAAGAAAAAATCATCTGAAGCTGCTCCGAAAGAAGAACCCAGTGGGGCCGACCGTCGTCGTGATCCACGTCACAACTTCAAAATTGAAGTCGTTCTGGTTTCTAAGATTCGTTCTTTCCGCACGCATTCAAAAAATATTTCTTTAAGCGGAACCATGCTTGAAGACGAAATCCCTCGAGATTTTTTAAACAAGCCTTTTGACTTGATCATCGTCAATCCTTTTGAAGCTGATCCCTCTAAAGCACGCCTGCTCTTCAGAGCCAAGATCGTCGGTGATATGACCGATCCGCGCCGTCTGATGTTCATCGAGCAAGACGTTGCCATGACTCTACGTCTGGATGCACTTTTGAAAGCGTACGTAGCTTACCAAGATCAAGTGCGCCGAAGCGCGGGCTAGTCTTAGTCTAGATTTCCAAACTGTAAATCAAGAATCCTTAACATCGCTCCGATATCTTATTTTGAAGCACGTTAAGGAGAAAACAATATGAGTACAGCGAAGTACTTCGTTCTCTTAGGATCTCTCACAGCACTTATTTCTGCGTGTCAGCCGCCCGTTCCTGAAGAAGACACTGTGTCCTCTCAATCGACACGCTACCTTTACGTAGCTTCGGGACTTTGCTATTCCGGCACAGGGAATACGACTTACACTTCCTCCACGGCATCCAACGTGATCTTTAAGGTCAACCTTGAGACTGGTGCTTATGAAGGCCGTGTCGCCGACTTTACCAAGGCCACAGAGGCGACAGGCACAACTCCGGTGAGTATTTCTAATTATGACGACACACATATGATGGTCTTGTTAGAGCACACAGGACAAAGACGAATTGAACTTATCGAGAAAAAACTCGATGGAGCAAGAACGACTTTCTATAACAACACATCAACAACAGCCCCGATTGGTGCACTTCAATCAGCTGCAAAATTTGTGATGAGTGTTGCTGACGGATTCCTTATCAGCCGCACAACGGCGATTGAAAAACTGGATGCCGGTAAAGGTCGCCAAGCAGGAACCGGAACAAATGCCTGGGTGCAAAGCCCTGGTGGAGCTTGTTCGGCGTCGGCTGTGAATATCACTTCTCTTCTCACTTATCCAACGACAACAAATACGGCGGGATACAATATCGTCTATACGCACTCACAAAATGCATCTTCAGCAACGAACAATCGCCTTGGCGTGATCAATGGCGCGACAGGATGGAACGGTACTTCCGGATGTCTGGACGATCAATCCACAGTGGGGGCAACGGCTTATCCGACGGCTTCCGCTTATATGAGTGCGTTTAAACGTATGGTGGTCTCTTACGCTGGAACAAATGCAGCTTTGCAAAACTCGTTGTATTCTTATGCTATCGACGATGCCGCGACTTCCAATATCATCAGTGATCCTGTGAATGGTTTTGAAAACCCTAGTGTCATCTATGGTGCCTCTGCGATGACTTACGACGAAGCTAAAGGATATCTGTATGTCGCGACTGGCAGCACTGTTTCTACAAACCTGACGACAGGAAATGCGCCCTATAACATTGAAAAATTCAGCTACAATCCAACGACAAAAGTTTTCACAAGAGTCGGCAGTACGACTTTCTATTCTGGAAACTATGAAACTCGTTGTATCTCTTCAATGTTTGTCGGGAACTAATTGCTTCCAGTGAAATTTAAAGACCACCTAGTGAGCGTTCCTGTATGGGTGGCGGTACCGTCGATAACCTTCACTGTCCAATTGCCTTGAGAGTTCTCTCGATAAAAGGCATTCGTTAAGAAAACTTCGCCCTGATAATTTGCAACATTGCGAAGAGCATTGTTCATGTTAATCACGATGCTTTTTGTACCGCTTGGTGATGTCAGTTCCAGCGCGAGATTTGCAATATTTGTGTGTGTCACCCACACGCGAAGCTGCACAGATTCAATTTTGATATTCGTATTTACAAACATGGTGTCTGAAGCACCTGTAGCACTGTTATCCGGAATACCTAGATTCAACCCGCTTCGATCGTCCACCCAGTTTGTCTCAACATAAGAGTTAAACGGAGAGGTATAGGACCTCGCCATCGCAACAGCGGCATCCACATTCACTCGTCCGAATCCATACCAATTGTGAAATTTAAAACCGGCTCCGTTTTGCACCCACACTTGTTCCCACACGGCGCCAGACGGAATGGGCTCTGACGGTTTGGGATGAGAAATAGAACCTGACGTTGTGTAGTGAACTGGCACCGCCGTCTTCGCTAAAATATATTTTATATCACGCCAGCTTAAGTTCGGATTTGCCTGCAACAAAAGAGCGATAGAGCCACTCAACACCGGGGCCGCCGCCGAAGTTCCGTTGAATGTCGCCGTGTAATTGCAATTAGTGTTTCCCAATCCTCCACGTTCAAACTCTAGCTTTCCTGAAATCGTTGAAGTCGAGAAGCCTTTTGTGCATCCCATGCGATCCGTTGTGATCATCGCAGGCGAGTCGTCGCCAAACTCTCCGCCGAAGGAAGAAATCCACACGTTGGATCCTGGCGAAGAGTAACTTGCAGCATAACCGGAAGCGTTCAACGCCGCCGTTAGAATTGTATAAGGCGTGCTATTGTCCGAATCGAAATTGGCGTTCCCAACGCAGTATTCAGAGGTCGAGCCTTTGCAATGCACCATAAAGTCATTGCCCGCAGACTTAACATAGATCGCGCCTTTTCCTGAACGACCACTCAGGGCACCCGAACGCATTTGTGATTGGAAAGTCGCCACCGGAGTGATCAAACTGTTTTGTGCCGATCCCCAACTCATACTGAAAATATCAAAAGCTCCGCCTGCTTGGTCCACCAACGCGGCTTCTGACTGTACCACTGCAGAGGACAAAAAATTTGCAGAAGCCAAAGAGGCTTCAAAAGCGACACCTTTACTGCCCTTGCCATTGGCTGCTGCCGCGGCGGCAAGACCTGCCACCGCCGTCCCGTGGTTGTCATCAGTGGCTTTCGGTGGCGAGGAATTCGCAAGATATGGAGAGCCCTTTGTATAATCTTTCGAAACACCTGTATAAAGATAATTCGCTTTCAAATCTTCATGCGTGTCTTCTACGCCATCATCAGAAATAAGAATTTTAATTCCCTTACCACTAATGCCGCTGAGCCACGTTTGTAGAAGGTTTAAATCATTTCCTGACTCACCTGAATCTACTGAAAAAACTTTCTGGGCGGTGTTGCTGATATGCCAAGCCATATCTAAAAACGGATCGGCCGTCTTAGGATCGCCCGAAACTTTAAATCCGTTTTCCGCACAGTTCGTAAAGAACACCCCTGTGATGAGGCTCACCACAAACAACGCACATAAAGCTTGAGTCTTTTTACTAATTCTTCTCATACCGACGACTCAACACTTCCATTTTAACTTCCTCAACAGAGGCCTCACCTTTGAGAGCGTCTTGAAAAGACTGCAAATCAAAAGGCTCCTGAGAAGACGTCACGAAATACGTACGAATATTGGGGAACGAATTTAAAACTTTTAAGCCCGATGCTTGAGTTAAAATATCCGGTGAAACACCTTCTTTAAGAATGACCGTGAAGACTCCTGTGACGATCCCCACTTCATCCAAGCGGGTATCCATCACAACCAAAGGATGTGCTGATGAGAAATTTTTGAAATCGTTAACCGCAGCTTCTTCTTCCACGAGATAATAACCGTTCACCTCACCGAGGATATTTCCTTGAGGCTTTCTACCCGCCGATTTTAAAATTGCACTCACGCCATTCCAAAGCTTCCAGCGTGAATCTGCAAACAAACCAACTTCTTCAAGATTTGCATTTTTCGTATTGATGGTTTTAGCGCCGCGAATGGATTTAAGATCACGAATCTTTCCACGCGCTGGCATTCCTTGAGGTTGTTCTGAAGAGGCCACTTCCGTGACTTGCGTTGTTGCTGCCGGGGAATTTTCAGGGGTCGGAGTTTTAGAAGATTGCGCTTCTTCCTGATTTTCAGAAACTGTATGGAACTCTGGTGTCTCGCCTTTGTTAGAAAGGACAAGAGCAAAAACAGCTCCTAAAAGAACTAAGAATAAAACGACCAGTGTTCGACGTGCCATGAGCCTTCTATTTTAACCAGTAAAACATCCTCCTGCTCACTATTTTCTTTGTAAATTATTGGGAAAGTATGGAAGTACTTTTGAATCTCATTATGGAACAATACCTTCGTCCATAAGACTTCCCACAAAAAATAAAAAAGCCTTCGCGAAATCACGAAGGCTTTTGAGTCTTTTTAAATGGAGACCTAATTATTCGTTCAACTTTAAAAGGGTATGAACTGTCTTCTTAAGTTTCTCAACGTCGAAAGGTTTTTTGATATAGTCATCGGCACCGATCTCGAAGGCTTTTTTCATGTCATCTTCAGACGCTTTTCCAGAAACGAAAACCAATGGGATTTTCTTAAGGTCTTTGTGATCTTTTAAAAGCTGCGCAAGCTCAAAACCGTTCACCCATGGAAGGCCCACGTCCATCAAGATCAAATCCACCGGGTGGTCATCCAAAGCTGTTGAAAGTTCTGTGCCGTCTGCTGCAAGCTTCGTCACGTAACCTTCGCTTTCAAGGATTCTCTTCATCGCCAAACGCATTGTCTCGTCATCTTCAATGACCAGAATAACTTTGGGGTCGAGTTTCTTTTTTGCTTCACGAAATGAATCCAAAGAGACAACGTCTTGGCTCGCGATGCGCGCCTTCGTCATCTTTTCGATCTTCTCGATTAAATCCTTGGTGTTGATCTTTTTATCCTTCATACGTTCCTTAGTGAGAAGCTTGAGCCTCAAGCCATCTTTCAGCATCAATGGCTGCCATGCAACCTGTACCCGCCGCTGTGATCGCTTGACGATATACATGATCTTGCACGTCTCCGGCTGCAAAGACACCTGGAATATTAGTATAAGTGGTATTTGGTTGAGTTACCAAATAGCCTGTCTCATTCATATCCAACATTCCTTTAAACAGGTCCGTATTAGGCTTATGTCCAATGGCTAGGAATAACCCCGTGATTGGAAGTTCTTTGACAGCTCCAGTGACCGTGCTTTTGATTTTGGCACCCGTCATGCTTTTGCCGTCACCCAAAACTTCAGCCACTTCGGTATTCCACAAGATTTCAATTTTTGGATTTTTCATCACACGCTCTGCCATGATTTTAGAGGCGCGGAAATGGTCGCGTCTGTGAAGCAAGTAAACTTTAGAAGCAAAACGAGTCAGGAATTGAGCTTCTTCCATCGCTGTATCACCGCCACCGACAACGCCGATTTCTTGATTGCGGAAGAAAGCACCATCACAAGTTGCACACGCCGAAACACCGCGATTGGCGTATTGTTTCTCAGAAGGTAGACCCAAGTATTTTGCACTCGCACCTGTCGAAATGATCACGGATTTTGCCAAATGCAATTTGTCGCCCACCCAAACTTTGAAAGGACGTTGAGAGAAATCCACTTTCGTCACGTTGCGAGTGAGGAAGCGCGTTCCAAATCTCTCCGCTTGTTTTCTCATCACAGTGATCAAGTCGGGTCCCGTGATTCCGTGCTCAAAGCCAGGGAAGTTTTCAACTTCTGTTGTTGTCATCAATTGACCGCCGGCTTCTTCACCTTCAATCATGAGCGGCTCAAGGTTCGCGCGAGAAGTGTAAACCGCAGATGTCAAACCTGCAGGGCCAGAACCGATGATGATAACGTTTTCTACTTTTTGATCTTGTGTCATAGATTTCCTCACAAAATAGGCAATATTTACGCCCCTAGGCTATCAACAAACAAAGTTGTTTTCATTAGTTCTTTGCACGTTTTGGACTGCGTCAGCTACAATGAGCCATGCCTTTGATTTCGTTTAAAAAGAATCGACCACCCTATGAGGTTTCCCACGGTGCAAACCTGATGAAGTCTCTGCTTGATGCAGGCCTTCCTGTTGCTTCAAGTTGTGACGGCGATGGCGTTTGCGCTAAATGCAAAATCATCATCGTAGAGGGTGGAGAAAACTTATCGGGAGAGAACGAGACGGAAGTTTTCCTTAAGGAAACCAATAATATTCCATCGGGCATGCGTATTAGTTGCCAAACCGAAGTCTTTGGCGACATCACGGTGGATGCGACTTACTGGTAGAATCAAAGACCACGGCCCTTAAAAGGAATTCCTGGCGAAGTCGGGTCTTCTTCAGGACGATCCCAACCGACAGGGGTTGAGATGTGTTGAGGGCACTTTCCTTTTCCCAACTGAATAAACGAAAGACCTCGATGTCCTCCCATAGGACTTTCACTCGTACATAAAGTTGTCGAGCCTCGTAAGACTGTTAAGGATTCATTCGGGGCAATAAATTCCGGGTTGTCTCTTCCCGGCGGAATTGCTGCCGAGGCCGCTGAACTCAGAATGAAAATAAAGAGAAAGGTTTTCATATTCACCTCCCGCTGTCGCTTATTATAAACCCGTTGCTTGTTTTTCTTAGGGCTGCAATTTAACGCTGGACCTTGTCCCGGAATCCTTAAGAACAGGACCAAAAATGCCGAAAAGAAAGTGAAATATTTGGTATGACCACACTCGGAACGTATGACAAGGATGGTTCGCCGTGGCTGGCTATTATCTGACGACGGGAAAGTTAAAACTGGGTCCTCTCTCTGAAAAGGACATTCTTTCTGGAGTTCGCTCTGGAAAAATCAGTTTGTTCGACATGATTCTTAACAATCAAACGAATGAATGGATGATGCTTATTCAACATCCGGATTTTTCAGATTTAGAAGGCCCTTCTGAAACACAGAATAACAAAGAACAAGAAGGCCACTTCGCAGTGGGGCTGATCTCGGATGATTTGAGTGAAGAGACTCAAGCTTCTTCGTTTGTCACACCGGAAAACTTTCCGATTCTGACACCCGTTTATTGGTATGAAAAGGAACGCTCCAATCAGCGTTTGAAATACTTGGAAGTGTTGTCTTTGATTCACTCGCAAAAACTGACAGAGCAAAGTCTTCTTTCAAAAACACCGCACGGTCCCTGGCAAAAGATCATCGACTGGGAAGAGTTTTCGCCGAAGTCGTTAGAGAATTATAAAAAGATCTCCGATGAAAAGCTTCCTGACGTTCACATTCGCAGAAAATCACCGCGCTTTGCTTGCGGAAAAGTTTTTGTTTCCATTGGGAAAAACGGCGGTTTCCAAGTTTTCTGTCCGGATATTTCAAGAACCGGTTTGGCGTTTATTGTTCGCTCTGCCAAATGTGACTTGAACGAAAATCTGCATTTGAAATTTCAAGAAACTCTTACGGATAATAAATCCGATGCCCGCGGCATTGTGGTTTCCGTGCGTAAAGTAAAACTCCCCGGCTCGGACAGCATTTACATCCGCTACGGAGTTCGTTTTACGCATTTGTCAGAGTCTGGAAGACAGTTTATCGAGGAAATGGCAAAGCAGACCGCTTTGCCATAATGGAATTACACTTTTTGTAAACGGACCATGTTGATCTTAATGCCCTCACGCATGAAGATCTTTTCAAAAGCCGTTTCAAAGTTTTGAGCTTTCATTTCTGAGTTGTGTAGATCCTGCGTTTCAAAAATAATTTTATATTTGGATTCGCGAATCTCATCCATCGCCCACAAGAAATAATCCAAAGAATCCGTCTTGAAGTTGATAAAAGAACCCGGCTTTTGCAAGCGATGCAAAACATCTAAATTCTGCTTACACACGAAACGATTTTTAGGTTTCTTCGGCGACGTCCATGGATCCGGGAAATGAACGTAAACGTTGTCGATTTCACCTTCAGTAAAAAGCTCGTCAATATTGAAAGCATGGAAACGTGCAATCGCGGCGTTCTTGCAGCCTGCCGTCACAGCACGACGGATTGTTTGAATCAAAGGTTTGTACTTAAGTTCCAATCCCACGAGCAAACGATTTGCATGAGTTTGTGCATGATGAGCAAAGTAAGTTCCATTACCCGTTCCCACTTCCACATCCATCGGCAAAGCGCTGTCGACTTTAAAAACATCAGAACGCCATTTGCCTTTGTTGTTGGGAGCACGTAGCTCGTCAAATGCAACGTGAGAATACTCACCGTTCAATGCCAACGTGTAAGCGTTTTGTTTAGGAAGGTCTTTCGTAATATTAATTCTTCTGCGAGGAACCGGACTTGTCATAGGCCACCTGATTAGTCGGGTGCGGCCCGCCGGTCAAGCTTTTCACTGTGAAAGGATGACCTTCCTTAAAGGGCTGCAAACGGATAGGGCAATTTTCGACGTCACAAGCTGAACAGTAGGATTTTTTACAGGGGTCGAGATGAAAAGCCAACTCTCCATCAAAATCGTAGTCGGCAACCACTCGGTTTTCAAACGCATGAGTCACTTCATGAGCCTGAGTTACATCCCAATATTCAGGCACCACCATGTGCGCATCCACATGATGAAAACGACCCGAACGAATTGTTCTTAGGTGATGAATGTCGATGATGCCCGGCACGCGATTTTTTCTTAAAGCTTCCGCCAAATTTTCTAAGATATCCTCATCTTGTTCATCCATTAAGATTCCCAAAGACGAACGAACGATGGTGTATCCTGAATACGCCAACTGAAGACCGACAAGAATCGCCACCACAGGGTCGAGCCACTGAAGCCCTGTGAGCATCACAAGTCCCAAGCCCACCATGACTCCTGCTGTGGTGAGAACGTCAGAAATAACATGCGCACCACTAGCTCTTAAGGCTTCAGAGTGATGCGTCTTGCCCACACGTTTGAGATACAATCCTAAAGCCAGATTGACCAAAGCCGCTCCCCCAACAATCAGCAAACCCATTTCCAGTTGCTGAGTGGGCTCGTGATTGATTAAAGCTTTGACCGCCTCACCAATAATCATGATGGCGGCGAAAAAGATCATCCCGCCTTCAAATGCCGAAGAAAATGATTCTGCTTTTCCGTGCCCATAAGGATGTTCGTGATCGGCAGGTTGAGATGCAAAACGAATAACAAACAAAGCCACCAAAGAAGCGATCACATTCACGATACTTTCAAGCGCATCGGAAAGGACGGCTGTTGATCCTGTGATTTTATAGGCTCCCAGCTTCAAACCAAAAATAGTGAAACTTGCCAACGCTGAAATCCACGCGGCACGATTGCGAATTGTATCTGAAGATGTCACGGAGTTTGCCATATAAAGGGTTTTCGACGATCACCCTCGGTTCGTCAATAATTAACCTGCTGCTTTTCGGCGTTTTTGCTGAGCAGACTTCAAATCGACAACAGGAGCGACTTCGGGTTTGTAGTAACAAACTTGGTTACGTCCACTGCGTTTCGCTTCGTAAAGCGCATGGTCCGCACGGCGCACAAGCTCGCGAGCGCTGATATTCTCACCTGGAATTGTAATCGCAAATCCCACAGAAGCCGTGAGTTTGATCGAGTCCTCGCCATTTTTGAATGTCGTTTTTTGGATATTTTCACGCAGACGTTCACAGAAGTACGTAGCACCTTCGTGATTCGTTTCCGTCAAAACAACCAAGAATTCATCTCCACCGTAACGAGCTGGAATATCGACGTTGCGAGTGTTCGCGCGAATGATTTTTCCCACTTCCGAAAGCACGTAACTTCCAAAAAGATGATCATGCCCGTCATTCACGGTTTTAAAATAGTCCATGTCCATCATCACGACACAAACGTCACGATGGAATCGACGTCCACGCTCCATCTCGAAGTCCAAACGTTGATACAAAGAACGCATGTTATAAAGACCGGTGAGATCATCGGTATCTACAAGCTCTTTAAGTTTTTCGTTGGCAAAAAGAAGTTGTTCGTGCAAATCTCGGATGCGCAATTGCGTACGAATGCGTGCTAATAATTCAAGAGGAACGAAAGGT
>NZ_CAMLDV010000016.1 GCF_946478835.1 uncultured Bdellovibrio sp.
AACATCCTTACAGCGTTCTTTTGCTCGACGAGATTGAGAAAGCTCATCCTGATGTGACAAATGTGCTGTTGCAAGTGATGGATGCCGGACGACTCACCGACAGCAATGGACGCGTGGCTGACTTTAAAAATGTGATCATCGTCATGACATCCAACGCCGGGGCCTTAGAAACTTCGCGCGGCACGATTGGCATGGTGGAAGAAAATCGCAGTTCTCTTTCGATGGATGCGATTAAAAAAGCGTTCTCGCCAGAGTTTATCAATCGTTTGGATGCCGTTGTTTCCTTCCGCGATTTGTCGGAAGATATGGTTCTTAAGATCACTCAGAAATTCGTGGATGAGCTTAAGATGGTTCTTCTAGAGAAAAAAGTAGAACTGAATGTTTCTCAAGAAGTAATTAAGTGGCTAATGAAAAAAGGCTACGACAAAGTTTACGGAGCGCGCCCCTTGGCTCGCGTTGTGGACGAACATCTGAAAAAAGCTCTGGTCGACGAACTTCTTTTTGGACGTCTTGTCGACGGTGGACGTGTCAATGTGGAACTGGAAAAAGATATTTTGAAGTTCCATTTTAGCACCACCCCTAACGGCACTGGTCAAAAGAATCAAAAGCAACCTGTCACGACGTGATGTGATGGCATTGACATTCCTTTTAGAGTTATCATTATTAATAGTGTGACTCTAAAAGGAGTGAACTTAATGGCATTTCTAAAACGTATTGGCTTATTTATTCTCACAAACATTCTTGTGATCACTACCATCGGCATTGTTTGGTCTTTGGTAAGCCGCTTCTTGGGCCTTGCAGGTCTTAACTCTTACATTCCGTTCCTCATGGCGTTCTGCTTGGTTTGGGGTATGGGTGGCGCCTTCATCTCTTTGCTGATGTCAAAGTGGATGGCGAAAATGTTCCATGGCGTGAAAGTCATTGAACCCAACAATCCAAATCCTGAACTTCGCGCACTCGTAAATAAAGTTCATGAGCTTGCTCGCCGCGCACAGATTTCAAAAATGCCAGAGGTTGGTATTTACGAATCTATCGACATCAACGCCTTCGCAACAGGTCCTTCAAAAAACAATTCTCTTGTGGCCGTGTCCACAGGACTTTTGCAGAGAATGAATGACAAAGAAGTCGAAGGTGTTCTTGCCCACGAGATCGCCCACGTTGCTAACGGCGACATGGTCACAATGACTTTGATCCAAGGTATTGTGAATGCGTTTGCGATGTTCTTCTCTCGTATTCTTGCCAACATCGTGGCTTCCAACGTGGACGAAAAATTCCGTGAGATTGTGCGCTTTGCCGTCACGATCTTGGGCGATATCGCGTTCACATTGCTAGGCTCTATCGTTGTGAATTACTTCTCTCGCCGTCGTGAATTCCGTGCGGATGCCGGCGGAGCTAAATACTCTTCTCGTGAGAACATGATTGCGGCTCTTCAAAAGCTTAAGGCTGTTTATGAATTGCCAATTCCACCAGAAGAGGGGGCAACAGCAACACTGATGATTTCAAACCGCGACAAAGGTGGTCTTGCTAAGTTGTTCATGACTCACCCACCGCTTGAGACTCGCATCAAAGCTTTGCAAACAGGCCGTCTGTAAGCTTGTTCTTTTCTTCGAAAGGGCGTAGCCTAACAGGGCTATGCCTCGAATTATAATCGCCCTTTCTTTTTTTTCAGTTCTCATGGGTTGTGCGACAACTTCGCGCTTTGATACGCGTATTGATAAGCGCCTTACACCACCCATTCCTAATTTCTTAAGCAAATGGAAATCAGCACCTCTTTCTGATTTAGAAAAATTAGAAGTCGGAGCTAAAGAAGACAATATTCGTTGGTGGAAAACCTACACTGTTGCTTTGGCAAAAAAAGAAACTGCACCTGAGCAATCTTGCGAAGGCTTTAAAGGTCTTTCAACGGAACATGATTTCCCTTTGCATGATTTAGCTCTTCTTCGCGCTTATGAAGTTTGTCCCGTGAAAGAAAAACTCACAGAGCTTCCTGGCAATGTGGCCCCTTGGTATCGCGATCTTTACGTAGATATCAAGCTGAAGGAAGCACTCGAAACAGAAGATCTGCGCGACGATCTTTCCGCTTACATTGAAAAAGCCAAACTTGAGAGCAGTAAAAAAAATAAAGAAGAACTTTATTTGAAAGCTCTTTTGATCGCGCAAAAACTGGAAGCGAAAGAGGATGTCGCCCAAATTCAAACGCAGCTTTATAAAAACTCTCCCCGTTTAAATCCGCTTCCGACATTCCGTGATCTTAGCAGTGTGGCTTCGGACTATCGCTTTCATCGCGATTTTGATGAAGCTTTAAAAACCTACAAAAAAATCTTAGCCTCAAAACAAGCGACAACGGATGACAGCTTTCAGGCTTTAAAAAACGTCCGTCAAACTTACAAAGTGGCGCAACGTCGTAGCGAGTACATCAACGCCACAGCGGATCTTGTGAATTGGGCAAAAAAACAATTCCAGCAAAATAAAAAAGACCGTCGTGCGATTGCGCGCTATCACGACGCTCAAGTTCTTTTTGCCAAAACTCTTTGGACCGAAGATCAAACATCGCAAGCCGTGAAAGTTTTAAATGAAACCCACCGTCTGCTTCGCGGTCTTTATCCGATGGATGAGGTTTACTTTATCTTAGGTCGTATCGACGAAGAAAAAGGAAACTTCACCAAAGCTCTTGAATACTTCGAGGCAAGCTATCAGCAACCGATCAGCCTTCCTGGTCTGCGCGATAAAATCTCTTGGTTAAAATCTTGGAACTACTACAAGTTAGAAAAATGGGAAGATGCAAGAAATAGCTTCCAGCAGATGAAAGAACTTGTGAAAGATCCGGCGGATAAAGCCCGCGCCCGATTTTGGTTGGCTCGTTCTTTTGCTAAGCTCAATCAAAACGCAGAAGCCACAGCTGAATTGCAAACTCTTGTTAAAGAAGATCCACTGGGATATTACGGCGTTATTGCCGTTCGCGAACAAAAACAATACTTCCCACCTTTAAAAGTCGACCACAAAGAGCTTGAGGGCTTAAGTCTGCTTGGCGTGGGCGAACTGGATCCTCAAACTCGTTTGAATACCGAGTGGCTTATTGCTGTGAATGAAAAACCATTCGCAGAAAAAGTTCTTAACGGTGCCGCTGAAGATCTTAGAAAACGCAATGTCACTGCCGAAGACACATGGCTTGCAATGTCTTCCGGTTACGCTCGCACAGGGCTTTACTTACCTTTATTCTCGACAATTGGAGCTCTTCAACCTGAAGTAAAAGATCGCTTGCTTAATGACCATCCTGATCTTTTATTCCCGCAAGCTTTCGGTGACATCATCGCCGATGCTTCTCAAAAAAGTGGCATTCCTCAAGAGTTTATTTTCTCCATCATCCGTCAAGAGTCGGCGTTCAATCCCGAAGCTCGCAGCCCCGTGGATGCCTTCGGCTTGATGCAACTTTTGCCGAGTGTCGCTAAGCAGCTCGCAAAACAGAACTCTTTACCTTACAGCGAGGCTTTGGATTTGTTTAAGCCTGAAATCAATATTCCACTGGGTGCATTTGAACTAAAGACCTTGATGAAAAAGTATAACAACCAATTCATCTTGGCGGTTTCTGGTTACAATGCGAACGATGGAGCTATTCGTGGATGGCTTAAGACCCGCTACAGAGACGACTCTGTCGAGTTTATTGAAGAAGTTCCTTACGAAGAAACGCGTGCCTACATCAAACTTGTGATGAGAAATTATGTGTTCTATCAAAGATTGCTGAATCCAGAAAAAAGCACTCAGTTCCCTGAAGAGCTTCTGGCTCTTAAAAAATAAGAGGCTTCCTTAGTCTAATCTCATTTTGATACAAGACTAAGGGCCTTGATCTCGCGGAAAAACCGAAAAGACTATTATGAAGGCTCCCCTAAACACCGATAAGAAATGGTGGAGAAAGGGGAAAATTCATGTTTTCTCGCAAAGTGTGGATTGCAGCAGCATGTGTCGGTTTGGTTTTCTTTGGCGGTTTAGGGATTTATCTCTATTCAACAGAATCGTCATCTCCATCACGCACACAAAGTTCGAGCAAAAAAGATAGCAATCGTATTTTTGAAAACTCTTTCATCACTTCCAAAACAGACAAAGTCGAAGACGAGCCGAGCGCTCTTTTCAACGACCCTGCGATCAGCCAAGCTTGGGGATTAAAAAAATCCGATGCGGCTCGTGCATGGTCTGTGACTAAAGGCAGCCGCGATATCGTCGTTGCCGTGATCGATACAGGTATTGATGTTAAACACGAAGACTTAGCTCACAATCTTTGGAGAAACCCTGGCGAGACAGGCAAAGATGCTCAAGGCCGCGACAAAGCAACAAACGGTATTGACGACGACGGCAACGGTTTTGTCGACGACGTTTACGGTTGGAACTTTGTTAGCAACAATCCAAAACTCGATGACAATCACGGTCACGGAACTCATATCGCAGGAATCATTGGCTCTGAAGCTGGAAACGGAAAAGGTATTACGGGCATCGCTCCTGAAGTGAGCTTGATGATTCTTAAATACTACGATCCAAAAGTTCCAGGCACAGACAATTTGAAAAACACAGTGGCAGCCATTAAGTACGCTGTGAAAATGGGCGCAAATATTATTAACTATTCTGGTGGCGGAACGGAGTTCTCTCAAGAAGAGCACGACGCTATTGCCGAAGCTCAGAAAAAAGGAATTCTATTTGTCGCAGCTGCGGGGAATGAAAGATCGAATTCCGATCAGTATCACTACTATCCTGCCGATTACAAATTAAGCAATATCATCTCTGTAACAGCGATTGATCCTTCGATCCAAGTTCTTGCGTCTTCGAACTATGGCGTTGAGACGGTGGACATCGCAGCTCCGGGACAAAATATTCTTTCCTGCCTTCCGGGAAGTTCTTATGGATATATGACTGGAACATCACAAGCAACCGCGTTTGTGACAGGTGCTGCGGCTTTGGTAATGGCTCACAAACAGTCTTTTAAAGCCGAAGACGTGAAAAAATATATTCTTGCAACTGGAGACGCGCAAACTCAGTTGGCGTCAAAAACAAGAACGTCTCGTCAGCTCAATCTCTACAAAGCTTTGACGATCTTAGATCAAGGCGTTTCTTCTTCAGGTGGTGTTGCCCTAAATCCGCAGAATTTGAAATTCACTGTTGATCCCAACGACACGAATACCAAAGATGCGATTGATGACGGTATCGACCCAACAGCCAAAGAGATGACCCACTTCGGAAAATCTTTGATCGACGCCATCGGTACGGGCTCTAAAGTGCGCCCAACAAAACTCGGTACAAAACAAGGAACGGAAGGGTTTTAATCCCTTCCCTTTTTATACCTCCGCCTTTCGGATTTCAAACTACAATATAACCCATTAAATCTACTAGGGAATCCCCCCCCGAAATTTGCATTTACAAAATGAAATTTACTAATTGTACGCAATAGCGTATACTTATGGAGGTTTCATCTTGAAAACGATGTTTTCATTGTTGAAGACGGACCATTTTGAAGAATGGTTGAAACGGCAGGATCGAGAAACTCAAGCGAAAATCCAAATGCGCCTAGACAGGATTGCCCTTGATAGCCACTTCGGAGTCATGAAGTTTTTCGACGGACTTATTGAACTTAAGTGGAAGTCCGGCTTGAGAGTTTACATCGCACGCGTGGAAAGCAAATTAATCGTAATATTAGCTGGAGGAACAAAACATGGCCAAAGCAAAGACATTGAAAAAGCAAAAAAGCTCCTCAAAGAAATCAAAGCCCGTGGTTTTAGCTTCACATAAAGTTCTCGATGAATCTAAGTTAGATAAAGAAACCCTAAAGTCAATTTTAGCTGAAGCATTGATTGATGGAGACATTGATATGCTGAAAGACGTGCTCATCACCCAAATTCGTCTACAGAACAAAGCTGACTTGGTAAGAAAATCAAAACTAGGGCGACAAACGCTTTATGATCTTATTGAAGGAAAACGAGAATTTAATCCCACAGTGAAGACTCTAAGCTCTTTATTAAAAGCAATTGCTGCGTAGAAAAAGGTACCTGGTACCTTTTTCTAGTCGATGAAATCGGAAAGACTGATCTTGCCGCGGATCATGATGATGAGTCCGGCTGCCATAAATGCCAGAGCGACGCCGACGCCGATCAAGTTGCGGTGACCTAGATTGATCATGCCTAAAAGAATCAGCAAAGCACTTAGACCGAACGGTCCCCAGTAAAGATACTTTTGCCACTTTGGACGGACTGGTGCTTCGTTCTTCGCCAAAGGTTTTTGCGAAAGTCCCACCAACATCAGACTGTTGATACGCGCGATCATTTGATCACATTGCGGATCCCCGCCTTGAGCGGTTTTTAATTCTTCGTACTTCAATGTTGCGAAACGAAGAGCATCCAATTCGTGACAAGCGCGGATGAATTCATCGTGAAGACTTTCATTTTCAAAGTTCTCCACCAAGTTCTTCCATTTGCGCACAAGACTTGGTTGGGCTTTCAAACTTGGATCTTTTGGAAGACCTTCCAAACGCTCAAAAAGCACGTGGCACGAGTAACACTCTTTCGCGCGACGGCCGTTCAAAGCTCCGCACTTCGGGCATGACTTCATTTCGTGCGCACCCGGCTCTACCGCGGGCAAAGCCTCTTGATGCTGAGCATCAGTCACAATTGGAGTTTCAGTGACGACTGGAACCATGAAACACAAGACGTTTTGCGGGTCCGTCGGAGGATATTCGAAACTGAATCGACTCTCACATGAGATGCACTGAAACAGCGGAGTTTCCGAATGAATATCATCACTCGCAACTTCGTACAGCTTGGCGCATGAGGGGCATCGAATTTTCATTTTCGTCGTTAAATTCACAGTGGACTCACTCACTCTTTGTGTTACTAATACCATGATGAAGAGATCGATTCAATTTTTCAAGCATAAAGCCTACGATTTTCGTTGGGCGATTCTCTCAGGCATTTTGGTTGGAACAAGCTACATCCCTTTTCCGCCTTGGGCGCTGATCTTCTGCTACACACCACTTTGGCTTTACGCGACTGAAGAAAGTCGCAGAGTGAAAGATTCTTTCTGGGCCGCGTGGCTTACACAGTTTGTTTTGAGCATCATCGGATTTCACTGGATCGCTTACACAGCGCACGAGTTCGGTCAAATCCCGTGGTCCACGTCCGTCATGGCTTTGCTGCTTTTTTGTGCGTTCATGCATCTCTACATTCCCGTGGCTGTCGCTCTGGGAACGTGGCTCCGTCTGCGTTTTTCACTGAGTGCAGGAAAAAGTCTTTTCGTTATTGCGATTCTACAGTCTTTGCTTGAGCGCGTGTGGCCGGTCATTTTCGACTGGAATTTAGGTTATACGCTTTTCTGGGCAAAAATTCCGACGTACAACTTGGCCGACATCATTGGATTCTTGGGCCTTTCTTCCGTCGTGCTGCTGTTCAATGCGTGGATGGGCTACATCTGGCTTAAACAAAGTTACGTCAAAAAAGCTCTCACTCACTTAAGTTTTCTTACATTGACCTTTGCTGCATTAGTGGGCATCGGCTACTGGCACGGACAGAAGTGGAATCATTTTGATGGAGAATTCCGCGCGACCGTCATTCAAGCCAACATCGGAAACCTAGAAAAGATTTACGCCGAAAAAGGCCGAGGCTATCAAGAAGCGATCACGAATAAGTTTTTGGATATGACTCGCGATGCTGCGCAGAAGTTTCCGCAAACAGACATCTTCGTTTGGCCAGAGACCGCTTTCCCCGACTACTTGGATCAACATCTTCTGGGAAGAAAACACACGCAGCTTCTTTCCGACGGCTTAGCTCCCTTGGGAAAGCCTTTGATCACGGGTGCCTATTCTAAAGACATCAACACGGATGAGAAAATCGATCATTCCACTTACAACGGTCTTTTCTTGGTCGATGCCAACGGCAACAACCTGGATAAGCCTTACCGCAAGACAGAGCTTCTCGCTTTCGGTGAGTATCTGCCATTGAGCGAACAGTTCCCCGTCTTGCTCAAACTTCTTCCTTTTGTTTCCAATTTTGGTCGCGGTCAGGGACCAACAACAATGAAGTGGGAACGCAACGGAGAATCCATTCACTGGGGTGGACAGATTTGTTATGAAGGCCTTTACCCTGAGTTCACTCGTGGCCTTGCGAAAAAAGGAGCCGACGTTCTTGTCAACGTCACGAATGATTCTTGGTTTGGTCGCCCTTCAGAGCCGCAGCAGCATCTTTATATGACTTTAGCTCGCGCCATTGAAGTGCGTCGCCCTTTGATTCGTTCAACTAACACCGGAATTAGCACAGCCGTTTTAGCAAACGGTGACGTTCTACAAAAATCACCTCTTCACGAAGAGTGGAGCGGTCAGTTTGTGATAAAGTATCTTAAAAAAGCGCCAACCACTTTGTATGTGCAATGGGGACACTGGGACTGGGTTCTGCTCCTTATTGTTTTAATCGCGCTGGTAACTACAGGAGCTCTTCATGCAAGATCTCGTCGTTCTTGATTGGGTCGAAATTTTAGAAAAAATCCGCTCTCACGCGACAAGTGAAGCGGCTCGCGAAACTGTGATGACGACAAAACCTTTGTCTTCACCAGAAGCAGCTTATGCCAGCTTTCAAGAAATTGCTCACGCTACGGAAGTTTTAAATCAGGGCGTGCGTCCGTTCATGCAAAGTTTGGATTTGTATTCCACTTGGATTGCGCGTCTTCGTAAAAGTGCCGTTTTAAAAAATCTTGAAATCAAAGACGTGCGCAGTTTCTGTCTTGAAGTGTTGGCGCTTAAAGAAGCACTGACTCCGATTGAAAATGAGTGGGCGCAAAATATTTCTGCAAGTCTTATGAAAGCAGAAGAACCACTTTCTGCAATTGATCAGATTCTAACTCCTAACGGAGAAATCCGCGCAGATGCCAGTGAAACGTTGTTCCGCCTTTATAAAGAAAAAGAACGCCTGGCCCGCGAGGTGCAAAGCACACTAGACCGTTTGGTCAAAGATCACCAAATGGAAAACGTATTGCAGGACAAATACGTTACCACTCGCGATGGTCGTTGGGTGCTTCCTGTGCGCAGCGGAATGCAACATCATTTGCCTGGCGTGATTCACGGATCTTCACAAACAAAGCAAACTGTTTTCATGGAGCCTGAAAAGGTCATTCCGACAAACAATCGCTTGCGTCAAATTGAAGTGGAAATCGAAGATGAGATCGAAAGACTTTTGACTGAGCTTTCTCGTTATCTTTCTTCGAAGGCTTCTGACATTGAAAGCAGCCGTGTTCTTCTTGAAGAATGCGACGTGCGTTTTTCTCAAGCGCAGTTTGCTTCTCAGGTAAATGCCCACCCGATTCAGTTTTCTAAAGAAAGCATGGAACTGATTGAAGTGCGCCACCCGCTTTTGCAACTTTCAGGAAAACCTGTCGTTTCAAATTCGGTTTTGCGTGAGGGTCGCAAAAGTATTTTGCTTTTAAGTGGCCCGAATGCCGGTGGTAAAACTGTTTTACTTAAATCCATCGGTCTCGCCGCGCAAATGGCGCGCTGTGGACTTCCGATCTGTGCAAGCGAAACTTCGAAGATTCCTTTCTTTAAAGATATTCTTATCGGCATCGGCGATGCGCAAAGTGTGGATGAAGAACTTAGTACCTTCGCTGCCCACTTAAAGATTCTTTCAAAAGCGGCGAGCTTAAAACATCGCGATAACTTGATTTTGATCGACGAGATCTGCGGATCAACGGATCCGGAAGAAGGAAGTGCTTTGGGAAGAAGTTTCATTGAAACATTCTCAAACAATGACGTCTTTGCCGTGATCACTTCTCACTTAGGGCCATTAAAATCAGGGTGGGATGAAGAAAGCCGCGTTCTTAACGGAAGCCTTGAGTACGATCCTAAAACAGGCCGCCCGACTTACCAGTTTATCGCAGGGATTCCCGGGGATTCTTTAGCGATTCAAACAGCGAAACGCGTGGGCGTTTCTCAAGCGATCGTGCAAAGGGCGTTGGATGTACTAGCTCCAGCAACACGCGCGCGTCTTGAAGGCCTTGAGCAGATTGAACAACTCAAAAGTGATATTTCTATTTTGCAAGAGCACTTACGCAAAGAAACCAACGCGGCTCTTGCGATGAAAAAGAAATACGAAGGTCTTTTAGAGCAATTCAATAAAGACAAAGATGAATGGTTGCAACGCACGGTTAAAAAAGCCGAGCGCAAAGTGGAAGAAGCCATTGCTCAAGCCAAAGTCACAGAGACCTTTAAACGTCACACGGCTTTGCAAGAGATCAAATACAAACTTCCTGAAATCGTAAAAGCAAAACCGATCACACAACCCGGCGCTCCCGAAAATGCGGAGGATTTTGCAAAAAGATTCCCGCCAGGATCAAAAGTTTTTGTCGTTTCATTAAATCAAGATGGAATCGTACAAAGCACGCCGAACTCTAAAGGTGAGGTGTTGGTTCTTTCTGGATCTGTACGATTGCAACTGCACTGGCAAGAATTACGACTCCCCGGAAAACCACAAAACCCGACATCGCAACTCGTGCGCCAGGGAAGTTCTTTCTCCGTCGCTCTTGCCGATGACGATCGTACTTTGGATTTGCGCGGAAAAACCGTGGAAGACGCTTTGTCAGAATTGGAACTGGCTTTAGATAAGGCCGCTCAGTCCCGTGAAGACCGCATGAAGATCATTCATGGCCATGGAACAGAGGCTTTAAAGAAAGCCGTGCGCACTTACCTTTCACGTTCTATTTACGTGAAGAAATGGAAGGCGGGCTCCCCTGAAAGCGGCGGAGATGGAATTACTTGGGTAGAACTCGGCGAAGCGTAAAAGCGGCCCGACAGGAGTCCTATGTTGCTTGTCGACTATAATATCTCAAGCTGGATTTTCTCAAAGACCTTGAGCCTTTGTTATTTTGTGGCGTTTTTATCTTTGATGCCACAACTTCTTGGGCTCTTTGGTCGACAAGGTATTTTGTCGATTGATCATCTCTTGAATCTTTTAGACAACGAAATGAAGGCCGAACGATTTTATCACGTGCCTTCGGTGTTTTGGTTGTTCTCTTCAGACTTTGCGCTGAAAGCCGTTTGCTTTATCGGAATGATGGCATCGTCGTTGTCATTCCTGGGTTTCAGCCAAAGCTTTATGCTTCTTATTTGTTTTATCTGTTACTTGTCTTTTGTGAGCTGTGGGCAGCTTTTTTTAAGCTACCAATGGGACAGTTTACTTTTAGAGTTTGGTTTCTTGGGACTTTTCTTCGCGCCTTATCAGTGGGAATGGATTCCGTTTGGAGCGCACGTTCTTCATCCGATTCTTTATGGTCTGACGTTGTTCTTGTTATTTAAGCTGATGTTTTTATCCGGTGTCGTGAAACTCACAAACAAAGATACGTCTTGGAAAGATCTTACGGCAATGACGTATCACTATTGGACTCAACCACTGCCAACACCGCTAGCTTTTTTTGCCCATAAATTGCCTCTGCACTTTCAGCGCTTTAGCACTCTTGTGTTATTTTTCATTGAAATCGTAACACCGTTTTTTATTTTTATTCCCGGCCCGCAACAAGTGCTTGCCGTGTTTTTCCTGATCCTTCTTCAAGTTCTAATTGTTCTTACGGGCAACTACGGATTCTTTAATCTTCTGACTTTAGGTCTTTGCTTAGGAGTTCTGCCAGATTCGGCGTGGGGATTTAAAATCAATTGGGTTGAGGCGACAACAATTCCTACCTACATCGCAGCGATTCCGGCGATCTTGTTAATTCCCTCCTCCCTGTTTTGGATTTACAAAAGTCTTTTTGAAAAAAGCAAAGCACTCGATTTCATGCTTCCTTACATGCGCTTTTTCTATCCTTTCCGTATTTCAAATCCCTACGGTCTTTTTGCAGTGATGACGAAAACTCGACCGGAGCTTGTTTTAGAAGGCAGCAATGACGGTCATCATTGGGAAGAGTATGAATTTAACTATAAGCCTGTCTCTTTAAAAAAGATGCCGCCGATTGTAGCTCCTCATCAGCCGCGTTTAGATTGGCAGATGTGGTTTGCAGCTCTTGAAGGATTTAATGAAAATCTCTGGCTGCAAAATCTGATCACTCGTATTTTCCGGGAATCGCCAGACGTGCTTTTGTTATTTGCAAAAGATCCCTTTAAAGGAAAAGCGCCGAAGGCTTTACGTATTCAGCGCTACGAATATAAATTTGCAAGCTTTAAGGAACTTCGCGAAGAAGGTCTTTGGTGGAAACGGGACTTTGTCGGCTCTTATGGTCCCGTCTTTCAAAGAGAAGAATTCACGGAAGAGGCGTAATAACTACGCCTCTGAATAGATTTCCGCATATGTCTTAATTACGTTTTCTTCCACACGCTTGTGCAAGTGATGGCGGCGCAATTCACTGTGATGAGAAACACCCATCGCACCAATCATATGAGCCACGGATTCCAATGTCTCTTGATGGAAGTTTTTTACGCGCTCTCTTTTAGTCGGCACGTGAAGACCTTTGACCAAGTTTGGATCTTGCGTCGCTACACCGGTTGGACACTTATTGTTGTTGCAACGAAGTGCTTGAATACATCCTAAAGCCAACATCATCGAACGAGCGGCATAAGTCGCATCAGCCCCGATGCAAAGCAGTTTCACGATATCAAAGGCCGTTGTGATTTTTCCTGTCGCAATCACTTTGATTTGATCCTTAAGACCCGCTTTTTTCAAAGTATCAACCACAACAACGAGCGCATCCATTCCCGGAGTTCCGATGTAATTCGTGAACTCTAACGGAGCCGCCCCCGTTCCGCCTTCAGCGCCATCAACAACGATAAAGTCAGGATACAGTTTAAGCTCTTTCATCAAAGCCACTAGCTCCTCAAACTCCTGACGATGGCCTAAGCAAAATTTAAAACCCACGGGTTTGCCACCGGAAAGCTCGCGCAAAGTAGAAATAAAATGCAACATGCCTTTTGCATCCGAGAAAGCTTTGTGGCCCGGAGGAGAAATCACGTCTTTACCCAAAGGCACATTACGAATCGCGGCAATTTCTGGCGTCACTTTCTTGCCAGACAAAATTCCGCCATGCCCAGGTTTCGCACCTTGAGACAGCTTAAGCTCAATCATCTTCACTTGCGGATGACTCGAATTTTTCTTAAACAACTCCGGATCAAAATCGCCGGAATGCGTACGGCATCCGAAGTAGCCCGTACCGATTTGCCAAATCAAATCTCCACCTGGTTCCAAGTGATAAGGAGAAATCCCTCCTTCACCGGTGTTGTGAGCAAAGTGTCCGTCTTTTGCTCCTCCGTTCAATGCCAAAATACTCGCAGTAGAAAGAGAACCAAAACTCATAGCAGAAATATTTAAGAGCGACATGGAGTATGGCTGTTTGCAAAGATCACTGCCGATAGTGACACGCAAATCTTTGCGACTTAAATGTTTTGGATAAAGAGAGTGCGTGACGAACTCATAACCTTGTTCGTAAACGTCGTGCTGAGTTCCAAAAGGAACGGTGTCGAGAACTTTTTTAGCACGTTGATAAACCACAGAGCGCTGTTCGCGGCTGAAGGGTTTTCCGTCGGTGTTGGATTCAATAAAGTATTGATTGATTTCGGGACGGATGGATTCAAGAAGATAACGGAAATGACCAAAAACAGGAAAGTTGGATTTGATCGCATGACGGTGCTGGCGAATATCGCGAAAGCCCAAAGCAAAAAACGGAATAAAGAAGATCAGTGAATACAATCCCGGCGGCCAAGCTAAATAAAAAATAAAATTCAAAACAATCGCCGCGAAAAATGCGATATAGAATTCCCGTCTCATGTCTAAAAAACCTCTTTTGTTGAAACCAAATTATTATCTATAAAACGCCATCAATATAGATCAACTGGACTCAATTTAATATCTACAAAAGCTCGCGTTCGTGACTACAGGCTATACAGAAAAACGGACATTCCTACAAGAAGACACTGTGAGGGATTTCTCTTTATTTCCTATGGTTCTTTGAAAAAATAGACCTATCACGGATGGAAAACGTCATGGATCAACAGACTTTGGCCGCCATTTTAGGCGCCTTGGACGAGTGCATTGAAAAATACATCGAGGACCGTAAGAGTCGCATCAGCGATTTCATCGAGCGTCATTTCTCTATCGAAGAGACCATCGCGATCCAAAAGAAATCCTTTCCCTTGGATTTGCTCTACAGCCCCTTAAATACCCTGTGGGCCATCCCCTATCTTTCCGCGAAAAAATCGGTCGAGACCTTAGATAAAATGGGATGGACAAAACTCAGTCCGGGCATGGAGAAAGTTCCCTCGGGAATTAAGACCGGTTATCAACGGGAAATTGAACGTCTGATTGCCACGGAACTTTTGGATTCCGAAGCCCTGCTTATTGAACTTCGCAAACATCCGACGTTCGCAAGGCTCATGCTTTCTAAAGAACTACAAATTGATGAATCTAAAATTCAAAAAGAATTTATCAAAGAGATCGAAAAATACACCGCAAGCCAAGCCTTTATCGCGGATCTCGCAGGATCCTTAATGACACTTGCGGCAGGCTGGTTGTTTTTTGGAGATAAAAACCTAAGCCTCTTGGGTTTAGGTAACAAGATCGCTAGGAAAATGGCGCGCGATAAAGCGGCTTCTCATTTCTTTTTAGGTGAAAAATTGGGATCGACTTTTTACGGGATTTTTCCACCGGTTCCGACTCGCACAGAAATTTATATGGCGACCCTTGTGGTGGGAACATTGCTTACGGCGTTCAGTATTTTCACAGCCATCATGAGCGATCCTGTCCGTAAAAAGCTGGGACTTCATAACAAAAAACTCACGACCCTCGTTGAGAATCTCGAAGAAAAATTATTTCTTTTACTTAAGAAAGAACTCAAACAATCCCTGCGCCCATCGGCAAATGACAAACTTGCCAGCTAATATTTCACGGACGTCTAAAGTTTGAACAGCAATTACCAGTAAATACTTGTTCGATTTCTATATTCGAGCAGTTCTTTAAACCCGCTCTAGAAAAGCATTCCGCGGCTATGATAGAAGTCCTCCTCATAAAGGAGTTCTTATGAAAAAAGCGGTTTTACTTTTATCGGCTCTGTTTGTTTTCGCGGGCACGACAGCTCAAGCCAAGCTTCAGGAAATGAACGACAATGAACTTGCTTCCGTGTATGGCGCTTCTAATATCGCAGCTTACCTTGTGAAAGTCCTTGAACAAAAAATCAACTCTGGACAAAACATCTCCGGCGAAGAACTTATGTCGGACCTTGCTTTGATCTCTAAAGCGTTCGGTGTCAGCTTTGAAAACATCCGCGTTTCAGGCGCTACTTACGGTGGCTTGAGTGTATCGCTCATTAAAGACGGTCAGGTGATCGGAACAACTCAGCTTCCGTCTCACATTGAGCACGTTTATATCGGTTCGGTTCGCGCAGGCAATGGCCCTTCAATGGGGGCTCTTGAGATTCAGGGCCTCAATGTGACAGGCCAGATCACAGTCACCGTACACTAAGAAGCGCAAAAAGTGACGCTCCTTGTGCGGCACTGTCATAGAAGTTTGACGACTCACTCTGAGAACGCCTCAGAGTGAGAACAGCCCCTCTTGTAAGTCATCAAAAACACAGCGAAAATCAATTTGTTTCAGAGTGAAATATGGCACCGCCATTGCTTTATAGTATGGCATCAGGGGGCTTTATGAAAAATACGAAACAAATCTTCACAACAATCCTTACTCTAAGTGCAGTCGCTTTCCTTACAGCTTGCGGCTCTAGCAACCAAGTAGGATCTTCGGATCTTTCAAGCCGCGTAACTCCAAATGGGAATACTTCTTCTTCAACAAAACCTCTTACTTACTGCAACCAAGCATCAGGTTCTGATATCACTGCAAAACTCAGAGCTTATGTTGATTCATCTAACAATGTTCGTATGGATTATGCTTACGCTCGCTTGACGGCTTTGCCTGCAACATTCAAATCAGATCAGTCTTATATCGCTTTCTGGAAATGGATGACGAACTCAAGCGGTGCGACTTACTTGGATCCAACTCCGCTTCAATTCCTTGTTGCTAACGCTTCAACAGGTCAAGTTTTAACAGCTTGGAAAACAACTCTTCGCTGGAGTGATGTTGTGACAATCGCTTCTGGTATGGGAATCACAGATCCTCAGACATTCTTTAACAGCGTGAACATCTTGGTTGATTTGAAAGACACTCAAGGCGAATACGATGTGTTGAGAATCTCTAACTACGATCTTTCAACGAATAAAATGTTGAACCAAGTAGATGGCTTGCTTCCACTGTTCTACGCAAACCCTGCTGACTACGCTTTCGAAGCAACAGGTGCGACACGTGCGACAGTTCTGCAAAACTTGCATCCTTTCAAAAACTACAAGGACCAAGGTTACTCAGCAGCGCAATTTACATCAATGGCTCAAGGCTTGTGCTTCTAAGATGAGGAAAAAGGTACCAGGTACCTTTTTCCTTTTAATGAGCGGATTCTTGAGAGACCTCATCGGCTTGCAGATTATCACCCTGGCGATAGCGATCCACCAAAGTGCGATCCGTAGTCGGGAAAGAAAACAAAAGAGAGTGAACGTTAGATTCTTCGTCTTCCTGAGTGACCGCGATATAAACCAAGTCTTTCGTGGTTTCGTGATCCGGGAATTCCTTAATAAAGCTCACCAAAACGTTTCCATCTAAATCATTCTTACGCCAAATCTCATCGGCATTTTCAATCGTATCTTCGCGCAAAGGCGCAAAGTCTTGAAACTTATCCTGAGGAATGTCTTTCTCGCCACGCACTTTGAGCATCGCTAAGTAAAGACCCATCGCCAGAGGATCACCCTCACCCAGAGCATCGCCTTCAATCGCGCCGCCCGCGACTTCTTCAAAAGTTTTGTCGTAAACCAATTCACCGCGCTGGTAGTTTTGCCACAAACGACTGTCTTTTGTCGGGAAGTGAATAAAAACAAAAGTCGGATATTCGTCTTCAGAAGACACGTAGGCCACTGCCACGTATTTAAAAATCTCATTGCCTTCTTCAAAAGCTTTGAGGAAGTGATAGATTGCATAGTCTTCCATGGTTTTTTCATCCATCCAGACTTCATCGGGTTCATCCAATGTCGCCTCTAGATAATGCTCATGGGCAATCTGTTCTTCATCAGTGAAATCGTCAGGAGATCGTAAAGATTGATACTCTCCCTCTAATTTATTGATGGCTTCTTCAAAATAACCGAAAAGATCCTTCTCTGATTCAAAGATAAGACCTGCCGCTTCATCGACAAGAATGTACTCTTTTTCAGAGGGAGAGCTGGGAGTTTTCTTTTTCGCACGGGATTTTGTTTTCGCCATATCGTTCGTATCCTTCACAATTTATTATCGAGAGATTCTCGACTCTCAACAATAGAAAAGATAGACGACACGACAAGCCCCGTCATAGTTCTATTTTTGGTCTTGCAAGGTGAAAGATTATTACTCACCATCGAGGTTAAGACGTCGCAACAGGAGGCGCTTCTTGGTCAATATAGAAGAGACAAGTTTGGAAAGAATGGAGGCTTTGCTCTCTCATTCAGCCATGGGTGTTCATGTTCTTTTTGACAATAAGTCTATCGCGGATGTTCTCAAGGAAGTGAAAGACGACAAGGACTTTTACAGCTTCGACAAAATGAAGAAAGTCCAAGACGTCATGACAGAGCTGATTGCGAAGAAAAGCTACTTTGAAAAAATGGCGTACCTACAAGCTCTCGATCCCGAGTCTTATCAAATGCTAGTGAGAGCTTACTTCCACATCGTAGAAAATACAGTCAGAGCAAACAACGAGCACAAACACTAACTTCCCTTTCCGACCACGATGGTCGGGAAAAAAATAGCATGATGCTATTTTTTTCGCGCCAGCCCGCAGGGTTGAGGGCAGGAGCCCGAAACAAACAGCCTGCTCATGGATGGCGGAAGAACTCGCCATTGTCTCTGCTGGCTCCTCCCGAAAACGTCCAAAATTTATGCATTTCCCTCAACATTTTCTCTCGTCCTCAAGAGAAAACCGTGAAGTTCGCAAATCTGTCGAACTCCTAGAGTTCTAATTCGAAACCACTCACGATATTTAATGCGAAGCGTTGGCTGTCTGGTTATCCTGAGTTCATCGGGATTATCAAGGTTTCCCACCGCAAAGCCGATAGGAAGATTTGTGAAATATCGGATTTTCTTATCGGCTTTCTTTTTGATCCTCACCCCGACACTCAGTCATGCTGAGTATCGAGTGTTTCTTTTGAAGATCACAAAAAAATCCGCCGACCCTCAAAATCCTTCCCAGGACTTCCGTCTGGTTGAAAGCACGCTCGATCATATTCAGTATCGCTACTACTATCCCGTCGCTGCCGATGAAGAAGTCACTTACATCGATACGTGGCGTTGTTACGGGCGCACAGGCGATTTCCAAGCTCTTTGCCCCAACCCGAAAGGCCAGATTCCTCAAGGCGAAACCGCGGCACCTTAATGTAGATGTATTATTTTGATACACTACATTCATGTCGTCGATAGACAATTCCACGCGCAAATCTCAGCAAGCGGACTTGAATGACCTTCAAGCCGAATACTCACGCAAAAAGAAAGACATCGCTCGCAAAAACGAAGCGGAGATTTCGGATCTTAAAGAATACTACGACGATAAAAAAACAGCGATCTCGGAACAAAACGAAGCCGCCGTAAATCACATTCGCAACCGTCAAAGGGAAATGGCTGAAGAAGCCTCTACAGAAAGACAGCGCCTCAGCGACAACTACAATGCTCGCACGCAGGCGATGCAAAAAACTTACGACGAAAAATTAGTCAGCACACGCGACAAACGCCAACAACAAGTCGCAGCGGCGCAAGCAGATGCTCGTCAAAAAGTGCAAGAGATTGAAACGAGCTCGCAAGCGCGTGTGGATCAGGTTCGCGAAAAAAGTGCGGAAGACCTTCGCAACGCCAAACAAAAATACAATAAAGACATGACTCAGATGAACGAGTTCAGTCAGAAACGTTTAGAGCACCAGCGCGAACAAAACGACATGTCGATCACAAATGAAGTCGAGCGCGGAAGAAACGCGCAAGAACGCCTTCGTGCGCGCAATGAAAAAGAATACGCGCAACTGCAAGCCAAAGGTGAGGGAGCTCTGACTCGTGAGCAAGAAATCCAAGAAAACAAAATCACTCGCCTGCAAGACAACTCGGCCCGCCGCTACGAACAACAACAGAAGCAGTGGGATTCTAAAGAGCAGCGCCTGAATCAACAGTACTCGGATCGTTTGATACATTCCAAAGTCGCTAATGAAAACCAGCTTAAGACTCAGAATGAACGCTTTCAAAATCTCTATGCAAAAAATGAAGACGCTCAACGTGAGTCTCTAGATATTCAAAAGCAACGCTATGTCCGTGAACTCGCGGAGACACGTAAGGATTTCGTTAAGGCCGCTGAAAAATACGACAACAAAGCCAACGATCCCTTCTACAAGGTCGAAGATCGCGGCAGCTTCATGCGTGAAAATCCGGATTTTTACGTTTTAAAAGCTTTTGTTCCTGAACATGAAAAAGACAATGTGAAAGTCACGATCCAAAAAGATCGTGCGACTATCACGGGCCAACGCTCTTTCAAAGATAAAGTGGAAGATGACGGAAAGATTGTGAGCAGTTCCAACTTCCAAACTTTCCGTGAAGAGTTCCCTTTTGAAAAACCTGTTATTACTGAAGGCATGACTCGCGAGCGCGATGGTGACTGGGTCGTGTATCACATCCCTAAAGGGAATCTGAATCGTTTTGATCGCAAGGCGTAGTTTCACTTCCGCTTGCAGATAAAAGATGTTCAATGAAGAAAGCCGACAATTGGTGACGCCCCTCTAGCGAGGCTTTTTTATAGAGGCTCAGAGCTTGCTGACGAGTTGTCGTCTCTGAAGTTCCTCTTTGTTCGGCGATTTCGCGAAGACTGTAACCACGCAGGATGAGAATGCCAATCTCGCATTCCGCCTTCGTAAGTCCCCACTTTTCAAAGTGAAGCTGAATGTATTTTCGGAATTCTCCGAGATTTGTTCCCATATCCCGATTAAATAGGGATATTACGGAACTGTCATCTAACACAAGTAGGGGATTACTCACATTTCCACCCGAGGTGGAAGATGCTAGAAAAGAGTGCTCTCTTAAACCTTCATTAGGTAACGCACTTCTCTCATCACAAATGAAAGACGTGATTGAAGATCGCTGAGCATTTCGATGTTGGATTGAAGTTGCGCCAGAGCATCGACTTCAACAACAGGAGTGTCTGCGAGTTCATGATAAGACTTATGAGTCACAGGAGACGCTTCGGAAAAAGAACCCAAATAAGACTCAACCGTTGCTTCAGCTTGTGTGTTCTTATCTAAATTGATCACTCTCATTTGGTTCTCCTTCGCCTTCCGTCGGCGCAGAATTAAAAGTCTAGTTAGCTTTTTTCGATTCCAACAACTTAAATAAACTTACATGGACATTTTACAATGCTGAGCGCCTTAGTATTCGCACTGCAAAGCCGTTTGATCGGTTCCCGCGAGGTGCACGCGATCGTCTCCGCTCGCTAAATACGTCGCCATAACCGAACCCTGTCCATCTTTATGCTTTAAACCCAGAACATGTCCCATTTCATGAAGCACCAAAGCTTCAATATTGACGGGAGCCGAATTGGCGCGATCCATTTTCGCCGCGCGAGTCAGTGTTTGATTGTTCCAGTAGAATCCGAAATCAGCACCGTTCAAACGAATGTCCGCTTCTTTAATAAGATCACCAATCCAATACACGCTGGTACGGCCCTGCTCTGAGCCACGGTTGTCTTCCCATGTGTTCATCAAATAAATGACGTTCACACCGTCTTTGTGTGGATTGATCGGACCTGAGTAACGAGGGTACGTGACGATATTAAAGAGTTTGCGACCCGCAGTTCTCTCCCACGTCTCTGCCGCAGAAAGAATCGCCGGAACCATAGAGTCAGGAATGGATGAGTGAAGTTGCATTGTCACCGGGACATCGCTCTTCCAAGAAATGCGCTCGCCATAGACGTTTTGAACGAATCCGCAATCGTCTTGAGCCTTCGGCGCACAGGCTTGAATTGTTAATGCTATAATAAGGACCAACGCGGTCCCTAGCCACTTCCACATGAGAGCGACCTCCACTGTCTTTCTTCAAATACAAAGAAAGCGCCATCCGCCGGAGTCGCGATACCACCACCTAAACTTTGAAAATCACTGGGCTTTTCGTGTTAGCCGTCAGAGTGCTTGAAAAAGAGCATTCGTTTAAAAGTCGGTGTCTCAAGAACAGACAACCGCGGAAAAAAGCCTTAAGTGCTGGATTTTTTTAAGCTTTAGAGGTGTCAAAGATCCCAACACCCCCCTCGCCGCAAAGTGTGGTGCAAAAAGAGCCCGAAGGAGCTGGCCCAGCGCTTGCTCTAAGAGATTAGTAAGTCTCGAAATGAGACACTCCGGCTCCAGCCCCACTCGGGGAACCTAGAGAGCCACAAAGCCATTCACCACATCCCACCTTCCCTGGTAAGGAGCAAGAAAAGCTCCCCCTACCAGCGCGCGCGTGCTAAAAATAAGGCATCAATAGAAAGGTCTTTGTAATGACGAAACTGACTGTAATTCCTGGTGATGGAATTGGTCCTGAGATCATGACTCAGGTGATCCGCGTTCTTAAACACGTGAAAGCTCCCTTTGAATACGAAGAACATCAAGCCGGCGAAATCGCGCTGCACACTTTAGGGGATCTTCTTCCGCAAGCGACGTGTGATTCTATTAATAAAACAAAACTGGCAATCAAAGGTCCTACGACAACTCCGGTCGGTGGTGGTCACAAATCCATCAACGTGACAATGAGACAGAAATTCGATCTTTACGCGAATGTTCGTCCTGTGCGCTCTTTGCCAGGCGTGCAATGTGTTTGTAACGACGTGGATTTGACGATCGTGCGTGAAAACACCGAAGACCTCTATGCGGGCATCGAGCGCATGGTCGATGAAGATACAGCCGAGAGTATCAAACGCATCACTCGCAAGGGTTCTGAGCGCATTGCTCGTTACGCTTATGATCTTGCACAAAAAACCGGAAAGCCGCGTGTGGCGATCGTTCACAAAGCCAATATCATGAAAATGTCTGACGGGTTGTTTTTAAAAGTCGCGCAAGAAGTCGGTTGGCAATATCCTAACATCACAACAAAAGATGTGATCATCGATAACGCCTGCATGCAGCTTGTGACGAAGCCTCAACAGTTTGACGTGATTGTGACTGAAAATCTTTACGGAGATATTTTAAGTGATCTTTGTGCAGGACTTGTTGGTGGTTTGGGAGTGGTTCCTGGCGCTAACATTGGCGAAAAGGCTGCGATCTTTGAGGCGGTTCACGGATCTGCTCCTGATATCGCAGGCCAAAACAAGGCCAATCCAACAGCGTTATTGCAGTCTGCTGTGATGATGCTTCAACATATTGGTGAAAACGCAAAAGCCGATGCAATTATGAAGGCCTTGGTGGCAGCGTTGTCTGACGTGAATGCTCGTACTGGTGATTTGGGTGGTAAAGGAACAACAGTTTCTTTCACAGACGCGATTATTCAAAAACTAGGATAATTTTTGTGACAAAATCGATGATGATCTCCCCGATTCAAACTTCTGTGTTTCGCCAAGGTGACGATTTGGTGGAGTTCATCTTAAAACACGTGGATGTTTCTTTACTCCATGAAAAAGCGATCTTAGCAATTACGTCTAAGATCGTGAGTATCGACGAGGGCTGTCTAGTTCCCCTGTCGAGTATCGACAAAAAAGATTTAATCCGCCGTGAAGCCGATCACTATTTGGGTGAAATCGGTTTTGGTGTGAGTCTGACGATCAAACACGGACTTTTAGTTGCCGCTGCAGGAATTGATGAATCGAATTCCGAAAGTGGGGACTATATCGTTTATCCGAAAGATCCCTATGTCTCTGCCGAAAGAATACGCCAAGCTTTGATGAAACGTTTGGGACTTAGCGAGTTAGGAATCATTCTAACAGATTCTCGCACTGGACCTTTACGTTTGGGTGTCGTCGGAGTTTCACTGTCTTATGCGGGCTTTCATCCTCTGCGCAATATGATTGGCCAGAACGATATTTTTGGAAGACCTCTGAAAATGACGAAAATCAATCTGACAGACAGTCTAGCTGCTGCCGCCGTTTTAATGATGGGCGAAGCCGCAGAAAAATGTCCTTTGGCGATCATTCAAAATGCTCCTGTCGAATTTACGGATTTTCCTGAACGTTCCGAGTTGGAAGTCGATCCCTCAGAAGATATGTATCTCCCTTTATATAAGCACCTCATGAAACCTTAAAATTTTGCCGTTTCATTGGCGAAATTTCCCTACCAATATCTAGTGAGCAAGAGTTTGCAAGACTCTTGTTTTAAACCTAGAATTGTCTATATGAAATTACAGATTTTGCTTCTTGGATTGTGCCTCTTTGTTTCAGCCTGTGCGACCAACCAAAAAAGCCGTCTGGCAGCAACCGCTGTCGGTGTCGGCGTCGGTGCTGCCATCGGAGCCGGAACGGCCCCTAGCGATGAACGCCCTGAATTGCATGCCCTTTACTGGGGCGGAATCATCGGCGTTGTGACGGCGGTGGCTGCGAATTATTATTTTAATGACGAAAAAGATCTTGAAGTCATGAAGCTTGAAAATGAAAAGATGAAAGCGCAGCTTGATTTCTTCCAAAATGGTCCGTCTGTTTTGGAAAAAGAAACTGTTGGACCTGCCGATAAAAAATATTTTCAAAAAGGCCGAGCGCGCATCAAATTGTACAAAGTGGATCAGTGGGTTGATGAAGGTCCCAATAAAAAATCACACCGTGACCGCGTGATTGAGATCTTGCCACTTGAAAAGAACGACTGATGAAAACTAAAATTCTTTCTGCATTGCTGATTGTAAGTATCGCCTGGGGATCGACCGTAAGCTATCTTTATTGGAAACTTAAAAACAATCCACGTGTTGTCGCAATCAGCATGGAAGCAGGAAAAGAATCTCTACAAAACATCCAGTTGGGCGAAATGGAGAAGATGACCTTTCTTCGTCAGTATCTGGATCGTTTTTATAACTATGACTCCAATAACTTTTGGCAATCCCAAACATCGCTAGCGTTCTTAATGGCTCCCAAACTTAGCGAAGAGCGTGTTCGTGAAGTCAGTCGTTTAAGAGAGAAAATTCAGCAAAAGAATCTTTCTCAACTAGGACAGCTTAAAAGTCTAAAGAAGTTTGACGATGGCTCTTATGAAGCCGGCACGTACCTGCAAGTTCATCAGGAAACTCAGCAAAAAGGCGAACTGCAAAAGAACGAACTTTACGTCACTTCAAAATTAAAACTACAAAATGCCGAACGCACATTAGAAAACCCTTGGGGTCTTTTAGTGCAAGAGATGACTTTTTCTTCCTCTCCGCAAGTTTTTTCATTCTCTCCACAAATTCATGTGGAAGCTCAGACACCGACTCTTGTGACGTTCCCTTGCGCAATTGAAAATATCGAAAACCCGGCAGAGAAAGATTTAAAAATCAAAATCACAACTTTGAATGTCAGTGAACTTCAGATCACACCTTCTAAAGAGTTAAAGCTCCCCGTTTCTCTGACAGCTATTTGCAAAGACACTGAATATAAGTTTGATCTGTTAGCTAAAACTAATGAGCGCGATCTTTATGTTTCTTTTCCAAAAGAATCCGGAACCATCCGCAAAAAAGAAATCGCACCCACGAAGACTCGTAAAAAAGACGTCTACGAAAAAACCATTGAAAATGTTTTGGGTATTAAACTCGATCAATAATTCGGGTTCTTCGGAGTTATTACTTAAGAAATCTGCGCGACGGATTCTAAATTTTTCGGGAATAAAAGAACAACCTGGGTTCCAACACCAACGCGAGAACGAATTTGCAATTCTCCACCGATGGATTGCAGTGTTTTGCGGGCGTCAAAAAGACCTAAGCCGTGACCGTTTTCCTTACCGTGACTGACTCCCTCTTCCATCAAGCGAGGTAAAATCTCTTCGGGAATGCCGCAGCCATTGTCCATGATTTGCAACAACCAATGTTCTTGTCTTTCCATCAAGGTCATATTGATAGAGGCTTCTTTTTCCGGCAAAGCTTCGAGGGAATTATTAATTAAATTACTGACGACTCTTTGAATTTTAATTGATTCCAAACTGACAGCGGCTTTTTCAGAGTGAATATGCTTATGCCATGTGAAATCCACTTTGGGGTGAGAAAAACGATATTCTTTGAGCAATGATTCCATCAAATTAGAAAGATCCGAACCTGCGTCCTTCACGACAACGACGTCTTCTTTCTTTTCTTTTTTACCTTTGGTCAAAAGATCTTCCGCAATACCACGAATGCGAGCCACTGCAAGATCCAACAATTCTTTTTTATCTGAACCCATTTCGTGAGAAAGCTGACTCAATGTTGTGAGAGCCATCAACGGGCCACGAATGTCGTGGGCCACCTGACGAGAAATCGTTGCGATTTCTTTATTCAACGCCAATTCAGCTTCCAGTTTTTGTTCATGCAATTGATTTAGGAACTCACGACGAACACCGACACCCAGGAAAATCATTCCCAAAAGAATGCCCAACATAAATAGCGGCGACAGCAAGGCCTTCACTGCCAAATCGACAGTGTTAAAACAAACTCTCATGCTTCCCGACGGCAATGAGTTGTAGGTAATAGGAACATCGGTTGAAAACACACATTGAAGTTTTTCAGGGTTTTGGACTTCTGTGGCTCCCACCGCTGCATGAACTTCTTTAAGCTGTTTTAAAATTTTATTTTGCAGCGTTTGATCGCCCTGAAAGATTTTAGCTTGGGCAATGTCGTCTTCCCAAATGCCGACGTATTGCTCAACAGAAGACTTTGCCGTGTAAACCTCATAGGAAAAGCTTAGGATCGCAACGATCGCACTGATTCCTAAAAAGAGTGACACCCACACCAAGGGAATCGATTTAGAGGTTTTAAAACGGAATATATTCATACCCTTAGAATAAGCAAACCTCACTCCTAGCCCATAGCCGCCACAGCCTTTTCAGGGTGTCTAAAGTTTTGACAGTGCCTAAAATAGTTCAGGCAAATTCCGATGAGAACTCCTGGAGGAATGTATGTTTAGAAATTCCGGTTTTGCCCTCATTCTGCCAATGATTCTATTAAGTTCTTGTCAGACCTTTCAGAGGGAGCCTGCTTCCTTGATAGACAACAGCATGCCTCTTTCCTTGGCGAGACTTTATGACTCGGAAGTGAACTTGCAAATACAAGAAGATCAATTGATGCGTGCCCAAAAGGCGCAAGATCGCGAGAAAGAAGATTCTCTTTCTAAATCCGTTCAAAAACTTCAAGAGCAAAAGAAAGTTTTCCAGGAACAGTCGTCCTCTTTCACATCAAAATCAGCTCACGGCGATTCTCCCCGCACATTCTCAAGCACCATGCATAACTCTTGGGGTGTCAAAGAAGAAGAAATGACCTTGGGCGATCTTTCCTATTACATCAAAGGCTTGGGTCAGCCTCGTTTCTTTTCGATGGGCAATATCAATGCTGGAAGCTACGAACTTCTTTTACGTCATGAAACCTATTCTCGCGTCGCTTCTTCCGTTACACGCAACGATGACGAGCAAAGAGATGCGCAAAAATATTTAGAGGCCCGCATTCGCTGTGATGGTCCCTTTGCACTAAAAACGGGACTCTTCAAAGCTGACCAATATGGTGCTTTTCAAAGTGCTAAATTTAACTGGTACGATGCCAAGCTCAATGGACAAAAAGTTCGCTTCCGTCCTTCTGCCGAAGTGAAAAGCTGTGACGTGATGTTCAAAGATCCTTGGGGTGACACAAGCAAAGAGTACACATTCCAGCTTAAAACAGAAAAAGAAAAGCTGGGCTATTTACAAAGTCTCGCGCGCACTTATGAAGCTTGTGTGTTTCCTTCCGATGCAGGCCTTACAAAACCGCAGCAGTTTTTCTTGAGTTCAAATTTTACGAGTATGAACTGCCCACTCAGCGCCGACACTTTAACAACTTTGGAAGATCCTGAAGAGGGATTGCAAGCCAAAGTAGAAATGCTTTTGGGACAACGACTGCCACAAAAATTTCTGACGGAGAAAAATCCTTTCCTGCCTTTGGATATGTCCAAAGCTCCGAAGCTGGATGCGATTTTTGTTTCTTATCTGGTTTACCGCAGTGACTTTTACGGCAACGTTTTAGCGCGTTTGATTAAGTATCATGCCGATCACGGAGCGCAAGTGCGCATTCTTATTTCAGACGTCATTACGCTTAAAAAAGACCAGGCGATGTTTGAAAAAATGGCTTCTGAAAACGGCAATATCAAAGTTGTTCAATATCGTTACGACAACGCCGCAAGAAGTGGTGGCAAGCTGCACGAATTTCACCGTACAAATCATGTGAAGATCTTCCTCACTCTTTCTTCGACAGATCCTTCGGCCAACCGTGTGGTTCTTGGCGGACGTAATATTCACGATGGTTTCTTATTTAGAGCAGCTCCGAATTTCACAAGTTTTCCTTCTTTAGTGAACTACTCCAAAGGTGAAGAGTCTTTTGTACACTGGCGCGATTTTGAATTTTTGATTAAATCAAAGACGTTTGCAGAAAAGCTCGCCGTTCAGTATTACGCCCTTTGGATGCAAGACTCTGATACGTTCAATGTGCGCCCAACAACAGCACAAAGTGCATCGAGCGCTCGCCCTGATCCGCAATATTTCGCTGATGCCGACACTTATCCACTGATCAGACACTATGTCTCGATTCCTTTTAAAGACAATCGCAATCTCGAAGACTATTACGCAGAGTTGATCAATCACGCTTCCAAAAAGATTTTGATCTCCACTCCGTACTTCCGTCCTCTTAAAAAAGTCGGAGAAGCTTTAAAGAACGCCGCCGCTCGTGGGGTAAAAATCACTTTGATCACGCGTTTGGATCTAGAAGGCGACACAGCTGACTTTATCCTAGGTGCCGTAAATAAAGATGGTGTGAACAAGTTTAAAGACACGGTCAAAATCTATGAATACATCGAACCTAAAATCATCTTGCATTCAAAACTTGTGATGATTGACGACGAGATGTCGTTCATTGGCTCTGTGAATTTAAACAAGCGCAGTTTCATTCACGACATGGAAAACGGTGCCTTGATTTACAGCCCCGCATTCACAAAGAAGATGACAAGCATCTATAACGGATACCTCAAGCTTTCCCGCCCTATCACGGAAAAGCAAAAGGTTCACTTCTGGCAAAGAGCCATCATCGGAATGTTCGATAGCGAATTCTAGTGAAGAGACTCTTTATGCAAACGATCCTTGATGTCTTGAATTTCAGGGATCGTCACTGTGTAAGGACGACCGCAGATTTGACAAGTCACATCCGCCGTTTCATTTTTATTGATCATATCCTGAAGTTCTTCTTCGCCTAACGTTTCAAGAGCACGCACGACACGCTCTTTTGTGCATGGGCAGAAGTATTCAATCTCTTGATTGTGTTCCACTTCTGTAAAATCAATACCCGCCATAAATGGTTTTACCAAATCTACAGGCTGAGCTCCATCGAGCAGCATTTGTGAAATATTTGGTTTCCAGTCTTCATAGTTTTGCTGAATCATTTCAACAACAGTTTCTGAAACTCCTGGCATCACTTCAATCAAAACACCACCGGCAGCTTGAACTTTTCCGTAAGTATCAAGGTAAACACCCAAAGACACCAACGAACGGATTTGATGAGACTGATGAAGATAGTGAGCAATGTCCTGCCCGATTTCACCACTGACCAACTCCACCGTTCCGTGGAACGGTTGCTTTTGGAACGGCTGATGGCGAGCGACACTGAGTGTGCCATTTCCGATCGCCTCTTTAAGGCTTAGACCATGGTCGTAATTCGGTGGTTGATACTGCGGATTCGGAGTGTAGCCGCGAACTTGGCCATTGAAAGAAGCCTCCGCGTAGACACTTTGCAGAGCGCCGTTTCCTCTAAAGAGTAAGCCTACCATTTGACCGTCTTTCAATTGCGCGGCCATCAGCAATGCGCCTACCATGCTGCGTCCTACGGCCACAGTGGCCAAAGGATATGTATTTTGCAGACCTTGCATATGTTTAACAACGTCAGTCGCGTTCACTGCGGCAATTCGCACCGTCAAATCTTTGGAAACAAAACGATGAACACGCTCTTTACTCATGACAAACTCCTGCACTCTATGGAAAACTACTTTCGCAAAGTAACAAAGCGATCTACGAATTTCAAGCAGAGAGAACCCAAATCATGAAGATCTATCTCTTTAGACATGCACAAAAAGCCATGGACTTTTCCGGCGATCCTGATTTGACCGCCGAGGGTCACGCTCAAGCCTCGAAGGTTCTCGACAAGGTGCTCAAAAACGAATTACCTCGACCAACGGAATTGTGGGTCTCTCCTAAAAAACGCACGCACAGCACGTTTCGTCCACTCTCTCAGCATTTTAATCTACCTTTGCAAATAAATACGTCCCTGCTTGAACAACAAAGTAATGAAAAACTAACTGATTTTCGCTCACGTATTGAAAAGCTGTTTGAGAGTGCCGCCGAACACAAAGACGCCGTGATTTTTCTTTGCAGTCACTACGATCTTGTTGTGGAGGCCATGACTGTTGTTCCCAGCGATAAAGATCTTTCGGATTCAGAATTTTCTCATTGGAGTCCTTGTCAGTACATCGGCTTTGATGTGAACAAAGATGGTATTTACGAATTCATTGAGTTTAAGAAGGTGCTTTTATGATTCAAAATATTTGGGCCGTCGGTCGCAATTACGCTGAGCACGCCAAAGAACTTGGCAACGAAGTTCCTGCTGAACCCATGATCTTTTTAAAAGCCGGAAGTACATCTTCACTTGCGGCAAAAGAAATCCACATGCCGTCATGGACGAACGAACTTCATCACGAAGTGGAGCTGGCCCTTCGCTTTGACGACAACTTGCAAATTGATGAAGCGTGCATCGCAATCGACATCACAGACCGCGCCAAACAAAACCAGCTAAAATCCAAAGGACACCCTTGGACCTTGGCGAAAAGTTTTAAGGACTCCTGCCCGCTCTCTGGTTTTTTTCCGGTGAACGATCTCGATGAATTGAAAAACTTGGAGCTGGTTTTAAAAGTGAACGGCGAAGTTCGCCAGCACGGCAACACCGCGCAAATGATTTTCTCTCTGGAACAGCTTTTGGATTTCGTACGCCTTCATTTCCCTGTGATGCCCGGAGATCTGCTTTTAACAGGCACTCCGTCAGGGGTGGGGCCTTTTAAAAAGGGCGATATTTTGGAAGCCGAGATCGTCTCGAAGGCGAAGCATTCTTGGAAAGTGATTTAATTCTTTTTTAGGCTTAAATCACACCAATTGACGCTCGTCGTTATTCCGTTTTTACACACCCTCTTTAGTCCAGCAAAGTCCTTGAGTTTTCTCTCTAGCAGAGCGAATATGCGGCCTCTCATTTGAGGTAAAAATATGAACGATATCCAATCGCAAATCGTCGCCCGTGGCGAAGAGATTATGAAGCGCATGGAAAGCCAATCAAAGGCTTCCATTTTTTCTAAAGATTTCTGGTATGGCTCCATCATGGAATGGAGTATGAAAAACGAAAAATTCAAAACGAACATGTTCCGCTTCGTGGACGTTCTTCCTTCGATCAACTCGGGTGATGAAGTCGCTCGTCACTTGAAAGAATACTTTGCTGAAGATGGCGGAAAACTTCCTCCAGTATTCAACGTCGGTCTTGGCTTGGGCTCTTTGGCTCCGGGCTTGATGGCGAGTGCCATCAAAAAGAATGTCGTGGGTATGGCGCAAATGTTCATCACAGGCGAAAATCCAGATGAAGCACTTCCTGTTTTGAAAAAAGCGCGCAAAAACAAAATGACTTTCACGGTCGATATTTTAGGTGAAGCGATTTTGTCAGAGAAAGAAGCGCAAGAGTACACGAACAAATACGTGGAACTTGTGAACTGGCTCGCAAAAGATGCAGAGAAGTGGGACGAAGTTCCGCAGATCGATCGCGATCACGAAGGTGCTCTGCCAAAAGTAAACGTGTCTGTGAAAATGACGGCACTTTACTCGCAAATCAAAGATCTGGCTTGGGATGAAACTAAGAAAATCTTAAAAGATCGTATGCGCCCTGTGTTCCGTCTTGGAATGCAAAAAGGTGTGTTCATCAATCTGGATATGGAACAATACTCTGTCAAACATTTGACTTTGGAAGTGTTCACAGAACTTATCAACGAACCTGAATTTAAAAATTATAAATTCTTTGGCGTCGTGATCCAAGCTTACCTTCGCGACTCTTTTGAAGACGTCAAGATGTTGACTGAGTTTGCGAAAACTCGCGGCACTCCATTCTGGGTTCGTCTGGTGAAGGGCGCTTACTGGGATTACGAAACTATTGAAGCCGAACAACGTGGCTGGCCGGTTCCTGTTTACACAAACAAAGCGGAATCCGATGCGAACTACGAATTGTGCGCAAAATACTTCCTTGAAAATATCAAGTACATCCGCCCTGCTTTTGCGTCTCACAACGTAAGAACAATCGCAGCGTGCATGGTTTACGCAGAAAAATTAAATATCCCGAAAGAAGCTTTGGAATTCCAAATGCTTTACGGAATGGCTGAGCCGATCAAGAAAACTTTGGTCGACATGGGCTACCGCATGCGTGAATACGCTCCTGTCGGAGAACTCATCCCAGGCATGGCGTACCTTGTACGTCGTTTGCTTGAAAACTCTTCGAATGAATCATGGCTTCGTGGAAAATTCGCGGATAACAAAACTACAGCTGAGTTGCTGAAAGATCCCGCGCAAGGTTTGACTCCAACATCTCCTGTGATTCCAAAAAAACCGGGCAAGTTCTATAATGAACCTCTTTTGGATTTCGCAGTGAAAGCCGATCGTGAAAAAATGTTGAAAGCACTGGCGGAGGCGCGCGCAGCACTTCCTGTGAACGTGCCATTGATGATCAACAACAAAGAAATTCGCTCTGAGAAAATCTTTGATCGCGTGAACCCGTCTGAAAGTTCACAAGTTGTTGGTAAGATCAGCATGGCGAATGTGGAGCAAGCTGAACAAGCTATGCAAGCAGCACAAGCGGCTTTCAAAACTTGGAAGAATGTTTCTGCTGAAGAACGCGCAGCTCTTGTTGATAAACTCGCTGATATCATGGTTCGTGATCGTTTCAAATTGATCGCAACTCAAGTTCTTGAAGTGGGTAAACCGTGGGCGGAAGCGGATGGTGATATCTGTGAAGCGATCGACTTCTGTCGTTACTACGCTCGCGATATGCGCAATCTGCAAAAACCACTTCGCGTGGGTGGCCTTCCTGGTGAACTTTCTCACTACATCTACAAACCTCGTGGCGTTGTGGCGGTGATCGCTCCTTGGAACTTCCCTCTGGCGATCCTTGCAGGCATGGTGACAGCAGCGGCTGTGACAGGAAACACGGTTGTGATGAAACCTGCAGAGCAATCTTCTGTGGTTGCTTGGGGTCTTATGAAGATGGTTCAAGAAGCGGGCTTCCCAGCAGGTGTGATCAACTTCCTTCCTGGATTCGGTGAAGAAGTGGGTGAATACATTGTGAACCACAAATACACGACGACGATTGCCTTCACAGGTTCTAAAGCTGTCGGGTTGCACATTTTAAATCGCGCCTCTGTTGTTCAACCAGGACAACAACACGTGAAGAGATGCATTATCGAGATGGGCGGTAAAAATGCCGTGATCATCGATAATGATGCGGATCTTGATGAAGCGGTGGACGGAGTTCTTTACTCGGCGTTTGGTTTCTCTGGACAGAAATGTTCTGCTGCCAGCCGCGTGATCGTTCTTGATGAAGTTTATGATCGTTTCACAGATCGTCTGGTGGAAGCGGCAAGATCTATCGAGGTCATGTCGGCTGAAAATCCAAAAGCTTACATGGGACCGGTTGTTGATAAAGAAGCTCACGAGCGTATTTTGAATACGATCGCTGAAACTGAAAAAACGAATAAGCTGTTGTTCAAAGGCCAAGCGCCAACAAACGGTTTCTTCGTTCCGCCAACAATCTTTGGCGACGTTCCAGGTGATTCAAAACTGGCTCAACAAGAAATCTTCGGCCCGGTTGTGGCTGTGATCCGTGCAAAAAATTTGGATCACGCTTTGGAAATCGCAAACAGCACAGAGTATGCACTGACAGGCGGTGTGTTCTCTCGCTCCCCTGCCAACATCGCTCGCGTGAAAGAAGAATTCGAAGTGGGTAACTTGTACGTCAACCGCGGTATCACAGGTGCCATGGTCGATCGTCATCCGTTTGGTGGCTTTAAAATGTCAGGCATCGGTTCAAAAACCGGCGGCCCTGATTACATCAAACAATACATGGAACCAGCAGCCGTGACTGAAAACACTCTTCGCCGCGGATTCGCTCCTGCAGAAGAATAGTTTTTAGAAAATCAATTCTCGAAAACAAAAAGCCAGCTCGATGAGCTGGCTTTTTTATTTCTATTGATTCTTTATTAACGATGATAATTCGGAGAAGTCACTGCTGTGGGGCGCCTATCGGGTGTCGATCCGTCATAAGTTGCATCGTTATATCCAAAACTCATTTCACCCTCTTTACTTCCTGAGCCCGGATAACCAGGTACATCTGGCAGAGTGAATGGATAGATCATGTAGATGTCATAATAAGTTGTACCCACGGCAGGAAGATTACCTCCTCCGCAGTTGAGTCCTGTCACATTTTGCGCAACTCCCGCAGTCCATGTCGTGATACCACAAAGACTAGACGAATTATATTGATTGGCTACAGTTGGATTAAGAGGTTTAACCGTAAGAGCTCCAATAGTGAGATCCAATTTCATAGAATGAGAACCTTCTGATATTGGGCCACCAATAATATAAGTCCCTGTTTCTCCGGTCTCTATCTGCTGAACCGAACAAGACGGGTCGCTATATATCGTCATTGAGTGAGAGTAAGATCCGCCATCAAATTTGGCCGTGCGTTTTTGATAAGCTCCGTCTTTGGAGAAACAGTCCGCATACCAAGTTCCACCTTCAAACTGCCCAGAGGAAGGCAAAGTGATTTCTTCTTTAGAACATGCGACGAGCGAAATAGATAGAATCAACAGTATTAGATTTTTCATGCTCACTAAATCGGAAATTCATTTATAAACTTCAAACAATTTATATTGATTGCAACGAAGTGGCTGGCTGAGCGGGACCTGAGTTCCTTAAAAAAATCAAAGACTTAATTTTTCAGAGGAGAAATCCCTAACCAATAGGGATTTTGGATTTACTTCCTATCAACGGTAAAATCATTCAAAACCATAGACTCTTGTTTGTCCCCTGAAAAGGTAAAAGTCGCCGTATCAGGATACTCACCGTATTTCCAAGTAGTGCAAGTCCATGGGTGTCCTGTATTAGAACCGCACACTGCTTGGCTAATACTTCTTGGCTTTCCAAACATCTTTAGAATTTCATCCGCAGGCATCCCTTGATGAACCTTCATTACGTTTTCTGTTGTGAACGATATTGGAAGCGTGGAACACGCGGAAAGAAAGACCAATCCTAGAGCTAAAAGACCTCGAAGCATACACCCTCCATAGAGGGAATATTGTGCCTCAAACAGCCGTCTTTGTTTAGTCCAGAAAACCTCAAAATCACTAAAACCCTCCATTTAAAGCACTATGAGCGATTTTTGTTATATCTGCGGAAGACCGTTAGAAAAAGAAACAACTAGGATGTTTGGGATTGGAAAAGAATGCTATGAGAAAATATGCAAATACGAAGCTATATCCACCATACATAAAAGAATGACAGACCCTAAATATGTAAGCGTAGATTTCATCCATGAAGATTTATATCACGAATGTTATCACAAGCTAAAAAACGACAAAAAACTTCGAGAAGAAGAGTATAAGAATCTCATTCAAGATAAAGATTTTTTAGATAGAAATGCTTTTTTTCAACAGATAAAAGGACTCTATTTTCAAAGACGATATTTAACTCATCGTTTAAATAAAATGCACAAAGCTGTAATGGCTAAACAAATGACGAAAGAACAATATGCTTATCATTCAAAGCAGCTTTTTAGGTTATTTGAAAAAGTTATGGAAAAAAGATTTCAGAAAATTAATTTTGAAAGTGGAAGAAATTACGTTATAGATTTAATTAAATCTGTCAATAAAAGATAACTACTTCCTGCTTTCAAGCTCAATTATTAATTTTGTTAAACTAATAGATTCTTTAATTCTTGGTTTTGTATAAAAATTATTTCCCAGAAGCTCTTTTTTAAAAGAATCAAGTTCTAACAAACAATTAGTTAGAATTTCGTCTTCTTTTTTCCATTCTCTGATAATAATTAAGAATTCTCTAGTTTCAAAAAATATTTTTTCAAGAGTTCTATCTCCTTCGGTCTCAATTTCATCTAATAAAAGCCACTGATGTTTAAATACTTGCTTAATAATTTGTTTCGCTTCCATAAAATCTCCCTCTAACAAGATACCTGATTTATATAGAAAAGGTCGAAATGAGAAATTCGAGTGTTTGACGATAATATACCAGTATTAAGCCGCATTCCTAAGAGCCTGCGCCTTGCGCTTTAAAAGCTCCTCCCTGCGTTTTCTAAGGTCATCCTGCCACCAAGCCTGATTAAGGACTTCCTTGATGTCGTAGCCGTTATAGCGAGCAATCATGAGCATGAGGTGATTCTCCAATCTGGGGATGGTTTTCGTGGTGATAAAATTCTTGTGTCCCAATCTAGAACAATATGCCCTTAACTGCGCCGCCATGGCATTGAAACCCGCCATCAATGACCGCCCATAATTTTCTTCGGGAGTAGGTCTTTCTTCTTGTTGCCGTCTACGGCGAGCGTTAGCACGAGTTTTACTTTTAATAGCGATGTGCTGACTTTGCGGAAAGTTTTCTCGAATGGGTCGGCGATACATAGTGCTTTGGTCCGTCACAATCACGGATTGCGGTGAATCAATGAACACCATGGCGATGTCTTCCATAAGTTGTTCGTGCATTAACGGTAAGTCATTTCTTCTCTCTAAATACCTTCCCGTCAGTTCAATGGCACGGTCATCTTCGTGAATTACCCAATGAGGTCTCATCTCGCAGCAACGAATGGAAATAATTTTGCTTGAGCTTGCGTCCCTGACCACGCCAATAGAAATAGGCAAATGCTTGGAGTGTTCATAAGACTGCATTTCATCGAATACAATTTTTCGAGTGCGTGGCAAGATTTGCGTGAGGTAGTTATGGTGATACTTTTTGATTTCACTAGCGAGATAATCAAAAGCTCGGTCAACGGTTGAGCGGTCAATTTCTAAATCCAGAGCAATTCGTCTCATTGAATAGCCCGAAGTATAGAGCTTATAGATTAAAGGCACGAGTTCAGGCTTGTTGAATTTGGATTGCCAGCTTAATGAGGTCGATAAGAACTTCTTACTGCAAGCCTTGCACTGGTAGCGTTGATAAAGATTGCCGTCTTTACCAGCTTTCTTGCCTTTTTTGATAATCATTGAAGAATCTAGAGTCTTGTGATACTTACATTCTGCGTTTGTGC
>NZ_CAMLDV010000017.1 GCF_946478835.1 uncultured Bdellovibrio sp.
ACGGCAAAAAGTAAATTTCAGACCTCCATTCGGAGGACGTTCTTGTATGAAATGCGGTTCACTCTTCGAACCGCATTCTTATTTCAGCACCCCAACTCGATTTTGCAACTGATCTAGGAGTTACTCCCATGTTCTCGAAATTGGACGAAGTGGAATCACGCTATGAAGAAGTCAATATGGCTCTTCAAAGGCCCGATATTGCTTCCAACCAAACGCAGTATCGCGCGTTGATGAAAGAACTTGGAAACCTGGAGAAGATTGTCGTCGTTTATCGCGACTTCAAAAAGAAATCTGAGAATTTAAAAGCGAGCAAAGAGCTTTTAACGGCAGAACAAGATGCTGAAATGCGCGAACTTATTCGCGAAGAAGTGAAAGAGCTTGAGGCACAACTTCCTCAGCTTGAGCACGAGCTTAAAATTGCTTTGATTCCAAAAGATCCTAACGATGACAAGAATATCATTCTTGAAATTCGTGCGGGCGCTGGTGGTGACGAGGCGGCGTTGTTTGCTGATGAACTTTTCCGTGGTTATGTTCACTATGCTTCCTCTCAAGGTTGGAAAGTCGAAATGCTTTCTTTCTCTGAAGGAAACGCGGGCGGAGCTAAAGAGATCATCGCAAGCATCACAGGTGATTCTGTCTTCAGTAAATTGAAATACGAATCAGGTGTTCACCGCGTTCAACGTGTTCCTAAAACAGAAGCAGCGGGCCGTATTCATACGTCGACTGTGACTGTGGCGGTTATTCCTGAAGTCGAAGTCACTGAAATCAAAATTCCGATGAGTGATCTTCGTATTGAGACCATGCGTTCTCAAGGTGCCGGCGGTCAGTCCGTCAATAGAACTGAGTCTGCAGTTCGTATCGTGCATCTTCCAACGGGAATTGACGTGAAATGCCAAGAAGGTAAGTCTCAGTCTTCCAACAGAGAGCGTGCCTTCCAAATCCTTTACGCAAAATTGCAACAAATCGAAGACGAAAAAGCTCGTAAAGAGGCTTCCGATGTTCGTTTGGAGCAAATCGGTACGGGTGATCGTTCAGAGCGCATCCGCACTTACAACTTCCCGCAAACTCGCATTACCGATCACCGCATCGGTTTGACGATTCATCAGCTGGACCAAGTCATGGGCGGCTCATTTGAGTTGCTGATTGATCCACTCGTTGCTAACTTTCAAGCAGAGGCACTAAAAAAACAAACCGCCTCTGCCTAGGCTGTTGAAAAAGGCCCATCCGACTGCGTTGTCGGGCCTTATCCTCCACTCCGACGTACATTAAGTACGCCTCCGTTGCGGATAAGACCCTCCGCCTTGCGTCTGAACCTTTTTGAACAACCTAGAGTAAAGTTGCATTATGAAGTTAAAAGAAATCCTCGATAAGACGACGGCGTTTTTTAAAGATAAAAAAATCGAAAGCCCCCGCTTGGATGCGGAGCTTTTGCTTGCTCATGGTTTGAAGCTTGAGCGCATTCAACTTTATCTTCGTTTTGATCAACCTATGAAAGAAGAAGAACTCGCTGTTTTGCGCGAGCTTGTTCGTCGTCGTGCCTCAGGGGAGCCTGTCGCTTATATTCTTGGATATCGTGATTTCTTTGGCCATCGCTTTGAAGTGAATTCTGATGTCTTAATTCCTCGTCCTGAAACTGAGCACGTTGTTGAAGAAGTGATTCAATGGGCGAAAGACAAAGAACCGAATCTTGGTTTCATTGATCTTGGCGCGGGTTCAGGTTGTATCGGTTTGTCTCTTCTTAAAGAATTTCCAGAAGCGCGTTTGATCTCTGTCGATCTTTCTGAAAAAGCGCTTGAAGTGGCAAAACGCAATGCGGACTCTTTAGAAGTTTCTGATCGAGTGAAGTTCATCCATGCAGATGCTGGAAATCACGATGTCGTGATGTCGGCCTACAAAGAGTTTGTCGGCAAAGACAAAGTCGATGCGCTTGTTTCAAATCCTCCCTATATTGCACATAATGATCCGGCTGTAGAAGAAAACGTGAAAAAGTTTGAGCCTAACTCAGCTTTGTATGCGGACGCTGAGGGCCTGGCACTTCTAAAAAATTGGTCGCAGGTTTATGGGAATCATTTGATGGTTCCGGGAATTATGCTGATGGAAATGGGCATGACTCAGGGACCCGCGATGAAAGAGCACTTCGCTGGCTTAAAAATATTTAACGAAATCAGTGTCATCAAAGATCTTTCCGGGCATGATAGAGTCATTCGTGGAGTAACGCATGGATAAAATGGTTGTGATGGGCAGTGGCCCTCTTAAAGGTACGGTTGCTACGAGTGGCGCGAAGAACGCAGCTCTTCCAATTCTTTTTTCAACACTTCTTGCTGAAGGAACGCACGTTTTTAAAAACGTTCCAAAGCTTAAAGATATCGAATCGACAGCAGAGCTTTTGCAAAGTCTTGGCTGTGAGACGAAATGGATCGGTGACGAATTTCATGTCAGCGTAAGTCCTCTTCAATCTTACGAAGCGTCTTACGACCTTGTTCGTAAAATGCGCGCAAGTTTTCTTTGTATGGGTCCGATGCTTGCGAAATACGGTGAAGCCGTTGTTTCTCAACCCGGTGGTTGTGCGATTGGAAGTCGCCCGATTGATCTGCACTTAGCAGGCTTTCAAGCTTTGGGTGCAGAGATCACACAAAAAGAAGGCTATGTTCACGCGGCTTCTAAAAAACTAAAAGGCGCAACATTCCTTTTTGAAACTGTGACAGTAGGTGGAACTGAGAACGTGATGATGGCAGCAACTCTCGCTGACGGCATTACGATTTTAGAAAATGCCGCGAAAGAACCAGAGATCGTAGATCTTGCTGAGTACCTTAACAAAATGGGTGCAAAGATCACAGGTCACGGAACAAGTGTGATTCGCATTGAAGGTGTTTCTAAATTGAAACCCGCAGTTCACTCGATCATGCCTGACCGTATTGAAGCAGGAACTTTGCTGATCGCTGGTGCCATCACAAAAGGCCAAGTGACGGTGACGAAGTGTGTGCCTGCTCACTTAGAAGCTTTGATTTTAAAAATGCGTGAAGCAGGATTTAAAATTGAAACGACAGCGGACACAATGACTGTTTTCCCATGTGATAAGTGGGAAGCGGTTGATATTACAACAGCTCCTCACCCACTTTTCCCAACGGATCTTCAAGCGCAGTTCATGGCGTTGATGACTGTGGCTCACGGGACAAGTGTGATCTCTGAAACCGTGTTTGAAAATCGTTTCATGCACGTGACGGAACTCACTCGTTTGGGAGCTGATATCACTCCGAAAACTCGCGTGGCTGTTGTGCGCGGAAAACCGGGTCAACTAACGGGTGCTCCGGTGATGGCAACAGATCTTCGTGCGAGTGCTTCACTTGTTCTTGCGGGATTGGTGGCTTCAGGTGAAACAGTTGTGAATCGTATTTATCACTTGGATCGCGGTTATGAAAAACTCGAAGACAAGTTGTCTTCTCTTGGCGCAAAAATCCGTCGTATCGAATAATCAAAAAAAGCAAATTTAGAAAAAGAAAAAGGCCTACATGGAGGGGATCCGTAGGCCTTTTTAAGGGATAAAAAGAAAAGTCTCAGCCCGCGGAGGGGATGGGGCTGAGACCCAATGATCACGAAGTTATTATCTAACCTCGCTGATACCGAACACAAAGAAGACGACCGTTTTGTTCCCAGAACCGAAACCAGGGAGGGGGTCCACAGTTTCAAGCTCGAAGTTGGGAGCAAGTTGATGTTCAAGTTCAATACCGCTAATCATAACTTTAGAACCAACAAAAGCTGTAAGATCCATTTGTGACTTCAATACGAAGAATGATTGCTGATCTTCCATCGCCAAAACAAGCGAGCCATCAGCCAAAGCCACGATTTCACCTACATGTGTCTTGAAGTTATAGTTTTGAAGTTCAGAAGAAGTGATGTCTTCGCCTTGAGCATTGTTTGGAAGCACACCCGCGCGAGCTACTGCTGAAATCGCGAGAACAACCAAGATGTATACTGCTATCAATGCGTTTCTGATCACTTACGTACTCTCCCCAAAATAACAACTGACATTTACCTATAGAGCAAACCGTGTGCCAATATGAGACACTCCTGAAAAGCCCTTATATTTGATTTGAAGATCGAAACTCGAACTCACCCCACTCAATTCGGAACCAAGGGTAATTCCATAATGGGACGGAGGTTCTATTCTGGAACCATTGAAGCGGGTCTTTCCTTGACCAAAGCACAGACCTTGAGGGCTGGTCCCCAGGGCCATAGTCCTTTGTTAAAAAGCTCAGTATAATCAGGTGTCTATGTCACGTATTCAGGTCACTTGGGTTGTTAAAACACGGAATGGTCAGGTCAAAGGCCCCTATTCCACTGAAGCCATTCTTCGCATGATTGGTGAGGGCGTCTTTTCGGGTCAAGAGATGATCTCAAAACTTCCCGATGGCCAATGGACATTGATTTCTAAAGAGGCTGCTTTCTACGACAAACTTCTTGAAGCTCTCGAAGGTGTTGTCGATGTTGATCCAAAAAAAGCGCAGAAGATGGAAGCGGAAACGGTGATCGTTCAAGCGCCGAAACCGCCGCCAAAGCAGCAACAGCCACCGCAAAATCAAGCGCCGACGCCAGACAGTTTTGCAAATATCAAAGTAGATAAACCGAAACAGCAGATCGATGTTTATGATCGTCCTGCGTATGTTCCTCCGGCATCAATTCCCATCGCGAATGTCTCTGCGAATGGAAAAACGGATTCTGTGATTGAGCTTTCCAATTTAAAAAATATGGAAAAAGGCGAGATCGCGAAAAATTTGAAACTGCCGGCGATCATTCTTGTTGCGGTGATTTTGATTGGCGTGATTCTTCTTTGGGATAGTGGTCCCGCGGACGGAACGAAAATTCATTTGCTGGCTCCGGGAAAATCGTCAGCGACTTTGAATGATCAACAAGTGAAAGAAAAATTAAACGAGGCCTTGTTCGCGATGGAGCAAGACACGTTTGAATCTTATATTGCCGCTCAAAATAAACTCGTGACCATCGTTGAAGGTGCTCCGATGAATATCGAAGTGCGAGCTCTTCTTTGTGTGGTCTATAAAGAGCTTTGGCCGTTTGCTGTCCAAGATGCGCAAGATATTAAAACCGTGGCGGGAGCGACTCAAGCAACAAGAGCCTTGAATATTGTGAGCCCCTTCGGTCAAGTGTGCGAGTCTGTAAAACTTATGACATCGGGCCGTTACAAAGAAGCCAAAGGCGTTGTTGAGGCGACCTTGGAAGGCAATGAACCGTTTTCTCTTTTACCTGTGATGTACGATTTTAAAGCGGAACTTCTTGAAGGCGAAAAAGATCTGACGAACGCCGTTCCCTACTATGAAAAAGCCGCACAGCTTTGGGAAAAATGGCTGCATCCCCAAGTGGCTTTGGGAAAAGTTTTATTAGATCAAGGTGATTTTACGTCAGCTTCAAGTTTGCTTAAAAACGTTGTTGCGAAAAATCCAAAACATCGCGAAGGAAAAATTCTTTTAGGTATTATTGAATATCGTGGATTTAAAAAATCAGACACGGCTTACAGTTATTTAAGTGCAGCCCTAGAATCAAAAGGTCGTGTTTCACAATTGGTGGAAGCGGATGGATACTCCGTCCTAGCTGAAATATATGTTCTTCGTGGAGAAAAACGAAAAGCCTTGGATGCAGCTCAAAAAGGATTCTCGTTGAACCCCAACAACAGTGAGATCCGTCAGCTTGTAATTCGTCTGGGTGGTTCAGATAAAATCAAAGGCGAAAAAGGTCAGAATAACGAATTGCTTTATCTTGGTGACCAGTACGTGCGCCAAGGGGATTTCCTCGCCGCTCAAGCAGAGTTTAAAGCCGCTTTTGAAGTTGATCCTAAAAATGGAACAGCTGCGATGAAGGCAGCGAAATGTTTGTGGCAGCTTAATCAAAGCTTTGAGGCGATTGAGTGGCTGAATAAAGCAATCAAAGCGGAACCCAAGTTGGTTTCTGCTTACGTTCTTCAAGCTGATTACATGTCTCAGCGTTTTGATTTCGTCGGAGCTTTGCAAATTCTCACAAATGCAACTCGCATTGCTCCAAACAACTATGAAGTTCTGCGTGGCCTTGCGATGCTGGAGTTCCGCAAAAACAACATGGTTGGTGCTGTGAACTATGCCATGAGAGCGGTTAAAGCTTACGACGGTGATATCGAAACATTCATCTTGTTGTCGAAAGCCAATGGTCTTCTTGCTCGTTCAATTATGCCGATCAGTAAGAAAGAAATTGAGAGAAAAGAAAACGCTGCAAAAGATGCCATTCGTTACGCGACGAAAGCCGTTGAAATCGATGCGACAAATCCTGAGGCGCAAATCACTTACGCCAAGATGCTCGCGCAAACAAATGGTGTGGATTCAGGGATTAATTACCTCAATGAATTGATTAAACGCTTCTCGTACACTTTGGATTATCGAGTGGCCTTGGCAGAGGTTTATAAGTCTGAAGATCGCTATAGCCAGTCGAAAGAAATCTATGAAAAAGTTGTAGAGGCTGATCCAAAAAATAAAAAAGCGTGGCTGGGTTTAGGAGAAAGTGAAAAGGCTCTGGGTCTTAATGACAAAGCTTTAAAAGCCTTCTTAAGTGCCGCGGTTTTGGATCCTACCGATGGGGAGGCTTTGTTCCAAGCCGGAAAACTTTATTTGGAAACGAGCCGTTTTGAGGAAGCGATTCAGCAGTTTAAACGCGTGCAGCGTTTGAACCCTAACTACCCTCGTACTTATTATTATATTGGTAAAGCGGCATTCTCTTCTGGTGACTTCAATATGGCTTTGGAAGCCTCCAAAGCAGAAAAGAAAATCAATCCGAACGTAGCTGATTCCTATATTTTGGCTGCGGAAGTTTATACTGCTCGTAAACAGTATGCAGAGTGTGCGGCGGAATACTCTCAAGCCATGAAGCTTCGTCCTCAAGGGGCGGATATTTATGTGAAGTCAGCGACGTGTTACCGTCAGTCGGGTTCGATTGATGTGGCAGAAGACATGTTGGCGTTGGCTTCGGCGCGCGAAAGTGGTTATGCAGAAATTTATAGAGAGCAAGGGGCGATCTATGAAGTGAAGGGCGATAATCGCTCTGCGGCGCAGGCTTATAATAAATATTTAGGCCTCTCGCCAAATGCCCCGGATCGTGTTGAAATAGAGAACAAAATTTTAAGACTCGGCAGCAACTAAGGACGGACGACGGAGGAGCCATGGGAATCGGCGATAAAATGAGAGGACTTGCAAGCAGCGCACAAGAGGGCGTTAAGTCATCCACGCTTTCCTTTTTTCATTTCACTTTAAGATTTGTAACGGGAATTCTTTTGGGACTTGTTCTTGGACTGATTGGTCAGGAACTTGTCGGATATGGAACGTTTGCTCTTCTTTTTGTAATGGTCGTTGTTCTGGGCATCGTTATGAAAGTATTGTCGAACTGGAGTATGGGTCAAATTCTGATCTTTGATTTGATCTGTGTGCTTGTCGCGATGCTCTTGAGAATGTATATACTGGTAGCTCCTTAAGGCCTCCTGCCTTGTAGAACGTAGTCTGTAAAAGGATTTTAAAAATGATCGATATCAAACTTCTTGAGAAAAAAGCTGAAAACGGACCTTCTTATTTTGATGAATACAAGCAGGGCTTGATCAACCGTGGTGCATCGACAGACATCCTTGAAAAAATCATGGAGCTGAACAAAAAACGCAAAGAGATGATCACGCAAGCTGAGAGTGCGAAAGCAAATCAAAATAAACTCAGTGGTGAAATCGGCAAGCTAAAACGCGAAGGTAAAGATGCTTCTGCGATTTTGGCAGAAGTGGAAGCTTTGAAATCTCAAGTTAAAGAGCTTGAAGCCAAAGCGGCTGAAGCCGATCAAGAAGTTACGAATTTGGCATTGGTTATTCCAAATAAACCAAATGCGTCTGTGCCTGTGGGCTCTTCTGAAAAAGACAATAAAGAATTAAAAGTCGTCGGAACTCCGACGAAGTTTTCTTTTAAACCTAAAGAGCATTGGGAACTGGGTGAGTCTTTAAAGATCATCGATTTTGAAAGAGCCGGTAAAACAACGGGAACTCGCTTTGCTTTCCTCAAAGGGGCAGCAGCGCAGATGGAGCGTGCATTGATCCAATTCATGATGGACATGCACTCAACAAGACACGGTTATACAGAGATGATTCCTCCGTTCATGGTGAACTCAAACAGTTTGCTTGGAACGGGAAACTTCCCGAAATTTAAAGAAGACGTTTTCCATTTGGAAGGCTGGGATCTTTATTTGATTCCAACAGCGGAAGTGCCTGTGACGAACTACTACAACGGTGAGATCTTGGATGAAAAAGATTTGCCACAAAGTTTCTGCGCGTATTCTCCATGCTTCCGTTCTGAGGCTGGAAGTGCGGGACGCGATACCAAGGGTTTGATCCGTCAGCATCAGTTCGACAAAGTGGAACTCATGACTTTCTGTCATCCAGATAAATCTTATGAAGTTCACGAGGCTTTGACGTCTCATGCGGAACAAGTGTTGATGGATTTGGAGCTTCCATTCCGCCGTATGCTTCTTTGCACGGGCGATATGGGTTTTGGATCTGCGAAAACTCACGATTTGGAAGTATGGCTTCCGGGTCAGAACACATACCGCGAGATCAGCTCATGTTCTAACTTCGAGGATTTCCAAGCTCGTCGCGCTAACATCCGTTTCCGCACAGCTGGTGGCAAACCTCAATTCGTTCATACACTGAATGGATCTGCCCTCGCAGTAGGCAGAACACTTGTAGCCATCCTAGAAAACTACCAACGCGAAGACGGTTCCGTAGCCATCCCAAAAGCTCTTCAAAGCTACATGGGCGGCAAAACCGAAATCCGATAGGTGCCTGCTTCTTTTTTCTGGCTACGGTGCATTAAGTCCAACAACTGCTTGAATACTCACCTCAAAACCCATAAAACGGTCGACGGAGAGTTGGTAGAGTGGTTGAATACACCAGTCTTGAAAACTGGCAGCCCTTCGCGGGGCTCGAGGGTTCGAATCCATCACTCTCCGCCATTTAGATAAAAGCCGCCTTAGAGCGGCTTTTTCTATTTTATGCCTTAGCACTTGCGCTTCCCCGTAAATCCAAAGACTCTAAGAACCTATGATGGAATTCGTCGATATTATTTTACATCTTGATCAGCACATTCCTGAGTGGATCGCATTCTTCGGTCCATGGTTGTATGTGATTTTATTCCTTATCATCTTTGCAGAGACAGGATTGGTGGTGACGCCGTTCTTGCCTGGCGATTCGCTGCTATTTGCATTGGGTGCGTTTACGACCGTTGAGCATGGTTTGAATTTATGGATCGTGCTTGCGAGTTTAACGATTGCAGGAATTTTGGGAGACACCGTGAATTACCACATAGGAAAATATGTGGGACCGAAGGTCTTCGAGAATAATTCACGCTTCTTTAAAAAAGAATATTTAGAGCAAACTCAAGCCTTCTATGAAAAATGGGGTCCATTTACGATTGTGGCAGCTCGTTTTGCTCCGATTGTTCGTACGTTTGCTCCATTCGTTGCTGGTATTGGATCTATGCACTACCGCAAGTTTCTTTCTTATAATGTGATTGGTGCTGTTGCCTGGGTCTTTACTTTTGTTTTAGCAGGACACTTTTTCGGAAATCTTCCAGTTGTGAAAAAGAACTTCCACATTGTGATTTTTGGAGTGATCGGTGTGTCGCTGATTCCAATGGTATGGCCTTGGATCTCTGGTAAAATTCAGAAGATGAAGGCGCGCTAAGCAGCCTTCTTCGTAGATTTCGCCAACATTTTTGATAAAATCGGATTGGTTTTTAAATAAACCGGGTCTGTATCCTGATAATATTTAACAATACTTTCTAAAGCGTATTCACCCGACTTCTTGTGATTCGGATGAGCGCTGTTGAGAAGTCTGTGGAGAGCGTCCCATACGTCTGAATTTAACTGCTGTTTTGCAACCTCAACAATTGTATCGGCAGCGACTCGATTGTTGGATGAGAACATGTTTTCCCAGATCTTTCTTGCCGGGAATCCGTATCTGCCTAAAACTACGATGGCGTTTGCTTGTACGCGTGGATCTTTGTGCTCCAGAAGGCGTACGACAGAATCCTGAAGAGTTGTGCTCCATAGATTTTTTGGAATAATTCTTCCTAAAAGACTTACTACTGCCGAAAGTGCCTTGGTGCTTAAAAGACCTTCTTCTTCGCCGCGAAGGAAAGAAGTTAAAGTCATCTCTGCTTCTGACACGATCTCCTGAGTTGTATTTTCGAATCGATGGTATTTCAAAGCTGTGAGCATTCTCACGATATCATCATCGCGTCGAGTGACCGCCATAAGACGTACTTTTTTAAGTACAAACAACATATGCTCGTCACTACGGAAATAAGCAAGTCGCTCCCACATGTTGGAATCAAAAACCCATTCAATCGAATTGAAATCGCGGGATCTACAAAGCATAGACTCTTCTTTAAAACCTTTGAGCTGATTGACTTTGCGATCAAAGATAAATGCCAGGCCTTCTGCGCTTGGTGAAGCCTCTTGGAAGAATGTCAGCACCTGATGAGTTTTATCATCGATCAATGAAAGGAGACGAACAGATTCGATCAGCGGAAGTCCACTGAGCGCGTGCCCTTCGTCAAGACGAGTGAAACGCATTGTTCCTTTTGCTAAGGAGCCTTTTAGTTTGAAGTAATGATTTGCTTCAGCGGGGAGATTCTTTTCGATGACTGTCGCTTCGTGAAAGAGATCGCGAATACATGCAATGGCCAAAGACTCTGAGGAAAGATCTGGAGCCATTTCGTCTTTAAAGAGGAAAACGATTTCGTCGCCGACAAATTGATAAATCAATCCACCATGACGTTCAATCACCTCACGAGCCCTTGCGAAGTATTGATTCAAGATGGTCGTCATGTACTTGTCGTCTTTTTCTAAGAACATTTGCGTGTAGCCGTTGAGATCAATACGACACAAAGTGGCTGCGAAACTATAAGGAGCCTCTTTGCCGCTTTTTAATTCGTACCGAATGGCGGGACCTACGGTTTCTCCATACGTTTCGCTGAGTTTTTCTAAGCGAACGCGCTCGCCCTCCAAGCCTACAGAAGCTTTGAGAATAGTATCAGCTTCGGCAGAAGTAGTTTTGATGTTTGCAATTTCTTCGCGAGAACGGCTGGAGAGAACTTTGCTAAGGTTGATGATGTCCCTCAAAACCAAAAAAGCCACAAAGCTTAGAAATGTAGTCACCACAAAAATATCTTTTATGAACATTGGAATCATTTCTTTCAATGTACTCAGTAGAGTTGTTCCAATGTTTGACCGAATTCCCGCAGTGAGTCTGTAGTCCATTACTTTAATTGTTTTGAACTTTAAACCATTGACCTCAATAAGTTCGTTGAAGTTAGCATAATTGTGATTAAGCTCTTCAAGTTTTCCAGAGTTGTTTTCAAAGAAAAGCGGCTCTGTTCCTTTTTGAAGAATAAAGAAATCAACAAAATGCAGCTTTCTTGCTTGTGAAAGTTTATCTTTAATACCATCCGGATGTTCTTGTACAAGATCACCGATGCTCGACTGAAGAATGTAATCTAAGTTGGCTACTCTTGTAATTGCGACGTGTTCTGCGAGTTTGGAGCCCTGAGTATAGAATTGATATCCGGTGAAGGAGACATAGCCCACCCAAAAAAAGAATATCAGCAGCAATAAAAGAGATTTTTTATTTTTGCCGAACAAAGCGATCTCCTTGGTCGACAAAAATTACGTCTCCTCTGCTAGCTCCATAGGTGTTGCCAGATAAGTCATATACAGTGATGCTGTTGTCTTTCAAAGTTTGTACAAAGTTTTTATCTTTTAATTTGCTTCTGGCTTGTTGATAAGATCCGCCAGAGATAAATGAAACAACCTCGTCCCGGCCTGGTGTATACGTCCCACTGTTAGAGCCCGATGAAGTGGAAGAGCCTCTCCGTTGTTGTTGAATACGGCTTCCACTTGAAGGTGTTCTATCGAGATTTGCAGAGGCGGCTCCGGAAGAAGTAGTAGATACAACGCTTCCACCTCCACTATTGCCTATATCGGATATACTGTGGTCCGTATTCTGCGCTTGTTTTGCACCAGAGCCCGCATTTACGGCGGCTGGCTGTCTCGAACCATTCGAGGAACTGTTGGCAGATGTGGCAGTTCTTGTTAGATCAACTTCCTCTTTAATGTATTCACCATTGCCGGCTTTTCCACTTTGAGAGCTTGCAGTTGGAATATTAATCTTTGGAGTTTTTCCACCAACGGTGCTCATATCGAGTTGATATTCACTAGCAGGCTCCCTTGATGAGCTGCGGTCCTTGCGAGAAGTGGTGCTGACGCTTGCACTTGTCGTTTCAGCAACAGTGACGGGGCCGTTTGAATATGCCGATCGCGCGCTACTGGCAGAAACTGACGTATTTGAACTTTCGATAGCAGATTCAGTGGCTGCTGCAGGACTTGCTGCCGCTAAAGCAGCCGGCTCTGCTGCAACTGCAGGAGAGGGCCCTAAGACCGCTTCAGCCATTCGAACCACACCACTAGTTTGGGCGCGGCTTTCACTAGCCACCAATTGCTTACCGCCTGAATCGGCCATTCTGTTCATATCTTGAGGAGACTGATCTTTTGTTGGATGCTTAGGATTTTCCGCGACTGATTTAGGAATTTCTTGGCTTCCTTTTACAGCGGCCTCGAATTCACCTTCACTTATATCTAGGGTAGTTAGTGCAGAGGAAAAAAGCGAAGCCCGAGCGTCTTGTTTTAGCTTTGCAACGTTCGTTACTTTTTGATTAATGCAAAGACTCGTAACCGCTTGGCTTAGATCTTCATCCGAAACTGACGAAATATGGATAGATTCGTGAAACAGTTGTTCTTTGATTTTACTTAGATCAACTTTTTTTCCAAATTGAAATTGAATTTTTGCTCCGGATTCGATGACTTTCATGGGATGTTCAATATTTTCATCAGCACTTTTCTTACACACCAAGATAGGGTCATCACCCGTTTTCATATTTGAGAATTTAATTATTGAATTTTTAAATCCTATAACTGCCTTTTCATAATTAAGAATACCGTCCTTTTCTCCGAATTTCTTAATAAAAAGGTCTTTTGTTTTATTTCCCTCCAGACAATCAAGAATAGGGTTTGAAGTCTTTCCTGGAAAAGCAAAAATCTCTTTCACACTAGACGTTAAAGCTGTATATGTTTCGGGCTCTACCGTGTCGAAACACTGGTCTCCAACGAAAGCCTCAGTAGATTTATTCACTAATGGAGCCGAGATTTCAGAAATATTTTTTTTGAATTTTTCCCACTCGGTATCCTGAATTCCGACGCAAAGTGGTCCTTGAGTAGTGAAAGTAAGAATTTTTTGTTTTCGGTTTGTTGACCTGAGTATGATTAATTTGTCTTTTTTCGATAAAAGGATCTTTTCGTTTACTGATGAACCAAAGTATCTTTTTAAATGATAGAGAGTTTTCTCGCCCTCGTAGTAGACTTCTATTACCAAGTTCCCTTTTCTTATTCTCCAAAAATCCACAGCTTTATCGCTGTTATAATCTATGCGCGTATCCTCATAGTCATTGTCGGTAAAAGAAAATACTTTTCTTTTCTGTTCGGCCGATGAGAAAGGACTTACGCTTATACACCAGGATATTGATGTAAAGAATGAGATACTGATTATGATAGTGATTAGGAGGCCTTTCATATCTGTTTATGTATCGGCACAATTGAGTTTGGTTTATACAAGACTTTGGCCTAATCATCAAAGGACCTTAGCCCAGGAGCTTGGAAATACCTTTTAAAGGAAGCAAGGATTAAACAAAATTGTTGTATGAGATATTTTTTAATCGTTTCGTTTTCGTCGTGGGCTTTTGCCTCCACTTCGCTCGCAACAGAATATGCAGCCTTTGCGAAGATTGACTCGTCTTATGCACAGAAAAAGGTAGATCTTGAGATAAAAAATATGCCGCGTATCACATCTCAAGATGGACTAGGGATTTGTTATGCTCACGTTGCGGCGACGATGATGCAGACAGAAAATTGCAGGACTTTAAAGATAAAAGACTGCGGCTCTCTTCAGGAGAACCAACTTTTTTCACCTCTTGATTTAACGAGGCTACATAGGACGAATGACAACGGTGAATATTCTACTTTGCGAAGTTCGTATAAAGGTTTGGATATCTCGGGTGGTAGTGTCCATGATGCAATTATTATTGGAGCCTTAGGAACAAAGGCGGCAGCGAGCGAAGAGTGTTTATCGTTAGATCGTATCTTAAGTAAAATGAATACGAGAGGAGAAACTAATGATGCACAAAATGCGATGTGGACTCGTTTGAAACAACAGTATGACGCCGCAAAAAAAGAAGCTAAAGGTAAGGAAGGGTGTGCTGAATGTTTAAACAACATTTATACAACGGCGGCGGACAAAACGATGCCGGAAGTGGAAAAAAATTTAAATCTAAAAGTAGATAATGTAAAGCTTGCTCAAGCATTTGCTCAAGATACCTTTAATAAATTCCTTGATGATTTGCTTGGAGCCTCTGCGTGTAGAAAACCTTCCCAAATGGTATATTTTGAAAATGCTGAGGGTCTTACCTATGAAGCATTTCCAACATCCGATAATGCAACTTCCGAACAAATGAAGGACAAAGTAAAAGAGGTATTAAAAACGGGACGGCCGTTAGCCTTAACAAATATTTGTCTCGGACAAGAACCAGCTAAGAGTTGCAATGAAAAGAACTTCCATGCAGTTGTTATTGCCGGCTACCGTACAATTTGTAATTCCGCGGGCAAATGCAGAGATTCGTTTAAGGTAGTCAATAGTTGGGGAAAATCTTGGCAGGATCAGAACGATGGCGGATGGCTTGATGCCGATGCACTTTTGGGCAGAACTAAGATTGCACGCGATGTTCTTGGTTGGTTTGCTGATAAAAAATAAGGAATCGAAATGGCAATTCTAAATATTCTTTTTTCCCTTTCCTTTTTAGTTGCACATGCGTCTCCTGAAGATCTTAATTTGAAATACTTCGTAAACAACGCATACACACAAGTTCAGACGAAAAAAATCGATAAATTTCGGGTGAATGATTTATGCGTAAAGAAACAAAACTGCAAAGCGATGCTGACTGCGAAAGGTAAGCCGTTCAAGGTGCAACAAACCAAGGCTCCTTTTACGGGTAATCCCGGAGCCAATTACTGTTGGGATGTCGGTGCGAAGAACCGAGTTTTAAAAGACGATAAAAACAATCAGTACGATTTCTGTGTCTTTGATGATGGATCAATGGTTGATGCTTGGGATTTATATCAAGCTCACTACCCGGCCGCTACTGTGAAGTAACTGGAAATTTTTTGCGGACATGCATGATCGCAAGCAGAATCCATAGTCTTAGAACCCGTCTGGATTTCGAGATTCAGCAATTCTCAAATCAAATATAACCAACACACGACCCGGCATGCGCTGGCCGGGGCCTTGCTCTATGGACCTCCCGAAACCAATTAGGAGGTTCAATATGAAAAATACAAAGCTTGTTCTATCAATCGTTCTTATGGCGGCTCTTTCTGCATGTGCCGGGAAAAAGAACTCCGATGAGGGTGTTAACGGTGGAGTTGTTACGGAAGATGGACGCTGTACAAGTGAAATTTTAGACGTAAGCAACAACATGCTTCGTGCGATGAACGCCCTTCGACAAGCTCAAGAACAAGTTCCAAGAAATGTGGAGTTGATCGTGAACCGCGCTATCGAAGTTCGTGATGCTTGCGACCGCATGTTCCCGAAATACGCAGGCGTGTCTTGCAAGGCTGAATCCCAAGGCAAAGTCGTCGATCTTAGAACGGACGATGTTAAGGAGTACTGCGCTACTATTAAAGAAATTTTAAGATCCAATAACCTTTAAACGCCAGCAGCGCGTCCGAAAAACGTTAAACGCGAGCGGGGCTTGAAGCCGAAGAGTTGACTATTAGCTCGAGTCCCGCCACTATGTGCACCTTATGAAAAAGGAATTCATGATCAGAGCCATTGAGCTCTCCAGAAAGAATATGCAGGCGGGCGCTGGGGGTCCATTTGGCGCTGTGATCGTCAAAGATGGGAAAGTGATTGGAGAAGGTTGGAATAAAGTCACCTCCTCCAATGATCCGACAGCTCATGCAGAGGTTGTTGCCATCCGTAATGCTTGTGAAAACGCAAAAAACTTCAGCCTTGAGGGCGCAGAGATTTACACAAGCTGTGAGCCTTGCCCGATGTGCCTTTCAGCGATTTACTGGGCACGCATTAGTAAGATTTATTTCGGCAACACCCGCAAAGATGCCGCCGACATCGACTTCGACGACGACTTCCTTTACCAAGAAATTCCTAAAGAAATTAAAGACCGCAAGGTCCCTATGATCCAATGTGCTCACGAAGAGGCTTTGGACGTTTTCAAAGAGTGGCAAAACAAGACCGATAAAGTGCCGTACTAAGGACGAGGTTGGTCTTTCAGGACTCCAAGCCAGAAGGCTTCTTGGAGACAATAGAGGAATGAAATTAATGAGTTCATTCCTCTTTTTATTTTTGAGCGTTTTTCTTCTAAATTCATGCACTCATAAAGAAAAACTCATTCCTCGTGATGTTGCTTCCCTACAAGCCAATGGTGGTATGGAAGGGATTTGGTTTTTGCAAGGAACCTCTTCCACGCGTGGGCCTTATAACGGCGAGCTAGAACTTCGTCGCTCCAACGATGGCACTTTCAATGTTGTTCGCGCTGTCACCTACATCAATTATTTTTTCGACGGTTTGAAAGTTCAGGAGATCTGGACGGGAAAAGCCGTTGCCACGGGTGACTCTGTCACAATCACTTATGATATTCGTCAGGGTGATTTCATTACTCGTTTAGGAAATCAAAAAAGAGAACCATCTGATTTCAGAAATCCAGTGACTGTGATTTCTCGGTTTGTCGCCTCGCCTGCGGGCTTAGCGACTCAGTTTGCTGACAAAAAAGTATCTAATTATTCAGAGTGGATTACGACACGAAGAGATCTTGAAGCAAAACCTCTTTGGGTGAACGAAAGAAAAAATCTCGACGCCAAAGGACCGCGCATTCCTTTGGCGGTAAGAGGTGTTATCAATCTTTTCAAGTTGAAGATCGGTTACGATAAAGATCCCCTTGTTAAGTCCTATAAGGACCGTCCTGAATTCAAAGATGAACATCCTTACATTGTTTTTGATCCAACAGATTTTGAATTTTATCGCACCAACAAAGATATCATTCGTGTTGTAAATAAAATCACGGATGACATCAGCATTACTGAGTCAGTTGTAAAACGAAATGCTTACTCTCCGACCCTGGCAGAAAAAGCAAATGGCTTTGATAAAAATGCCCGTGATTTCCATATCAACGAAGCTGGAATGCTTTCTCACGCAATCTTAGATGACAATGGTCATTTAATTTCCTACCAGTACGACGGTGATGCTGCCTTGTGGACTGGAATGTATGTCGGCTCGCAGGCGATGCGCTACCTCGCAACGAAAGACAGCACGGCATTGCAGAATGTACGTAAATCTGTGAAGGGTCTGATTACGCTTTTGGATATCACAGGAAATCCTCAGGAGTTTGCACGGACTCTGGCTGCTTACGATCCTAAAACTCCCATTCCGGAAAAATGGCATCGTGGTACGGGAAAATATGAAAATTTGATTTGGCTTGAAGGTGGCAACAACGACATGGTCAAAGGGATCACACATGGATTTCTTTGGGCAAGTCTTGTGATTCCGAAATCAGATACGGAAATTTGGAATGAGCTTCGCGATAAATCACGCAAGCTGATTGATCTTCGTGTGATGCAAGAAAAACCTCAGAATCGTCCTGCGGCTTACGGATTAGCAGCTTATATTACGGGCGACCAGGGCTTTAAAGATCAGTACGTGAAATCTTATAGCACTTTCAAAGTGAAAATATCCGGCTATAGTTTTGATACAACTTTCTATTGGCACGGATCCGCAGACTGGAGTGGAATCAATCTTGGTGTCGTCGGAGATATCACGGATATTACTTTGGCAGACCTTCTTGGACAAAATAAAATCCGCGATCAATTGCGTGAGCGCTTAATGGACTCTTGGGTCACTTATGAACCCGCGCAAAGACATCTTGTGACGTTAGCTGCCTATGGATTTGCCTACAAGCATGGAACTCGCGGAGGAAATTTCCGTTCAGAAAGTAGTGACACCCGCTTTGTCTCAGCTTTGTGGCAATCCGTGTGGGGCTTACGTGAAATTCCGTATCCTCGTCCGAATTTAGATGTCAGCATCGATCATTCGCTAAGACCTGATTGGTGTATGTCCCCTATTCCTCGTCTGTTCTGGAAGGCCGTAAAAAAACCGGAGCCTCCGATCGATTTCTTTTATCAAGGTCTCTACAACTATCCCGTGTTTGAGTTGCAGGCATTCTCAAGCAATTTCGTGTGGAAAGATTCGGCGTTCTTATATCAAACATCTCACAGCAAGGGTGTTGAAAATTCCGGCGTCGATTATCTTTATGCTTACTGGTTAGCGAAGTACATTGGGGTTAATAATGTGGATTAAGAGAATCGCCCCTGGATTCCTTGTATTGCTAGTTTCGTTTTCAGCGGTGGCCAAAAAGGAAGTCGTGTTTTTCGGCGGTGGCGGAGAGCCTAAAGGCGATAGCACCATCTTTGATGCCGCTTACAATAATTTTGCAATGTTTTCTAGTGGTGGCTGGCAGGCGCGTTCTTATTTCAATGGAGGCCACGCAAAGTCAGAGGCTGTCGCACAAAAATTATTTAAGGGAAAAAATCAGCCAATGACAACAAAGAACATGGCTGATGAAATCGCAAATCTTAAAGCGAGAATTGAAAAAGGTGACTTAAAGAGTGGCGATCAGGTGATGATAACCATTGCGACTCATGGTTTAGAAAAAAATAAATCTCAGGCGTCTCATAGTATTGCGACAACAGATTCTAGTTTTAATCTGGACGAAATTGCAAAGCTTCGCGATCTGGCTGAGAAAAAAGGTGTCTCTTTGGCAATTGTGGATTTTTCTTGTTACTCGGGAAATACTTTAAGCCTAGGAACTGATAAGACTTGTGTTATCTCCACAGCGGCTGACACCGTCGCCTACAATACCTCAGGCGATTATATGGGAAGAAATTTTACTCCCGGAAGATCTTTGGAAAGTGCGTTTCTTGACGGGCGCAGTGAAATGAATGCTGTTGTGCCTGCAGCTCCGCAAATTTCCACAGAGGCCGGCAGGAAAGCATACCAGTTGACGAAGATTTTGTCTGAGTCGATGTCAGAGCGTAGTACGATTCGTGCAAGCAAAGACGCGGGTTTAAACTGTTACGGAGTAAATTCAGTACCCTATCGCAAACTTCAAAGCAATTTACGTGATATTGGCTCGGGAGATATTTACGGATATCTTAAGGTGAAGCTTGGAATGCAAAAGAGTACGTTAGAGCCTCTTATCAATAAACTGCAGACCGCCGTAAAAAAGTATGAAGACAAGCGTAAAGGCATGCAGAAAATGCTGGATGAGATGCAAAGCTTAAATCAAAACGTTTGCCACGAAGTACAAGGTGTAAAGCTTTGTGGAAATGTGCAGAACTGGGAGTTTGGTTATAAACTTCTTTCTGAGAAAGAACAAAAAGGTCAGCTTGATGAAAAAGGGCGCGCAGAGCTGGCTGTTTATAAAACGGCTATGAATACGCCTCAATTCAAACGTTATCAAAACTTAAGAACGTCGTTTTCGAAACAAGAAAGTCTTTTTCCTGAGGCCAAAGACGTCGCTCGCGTAGAGCGGGAAGTTTATAATGCTCTTTACGGAGAGTTTTCGAAAAAATCTTCTAAGCCGAATCCATGCAGAAAGTTTACTTTATGAGAAAAATGATGTGGAAAACTCTGTTAGCAATGTGGATGTCGTTGGTTTCCATCAACGCTTTTGCGCAAAATGATTTTAAATGTGGTGAATACGAATTCATGGGCGTTATTCGCAAAGTTGACGGTAAAAATGTTTTAAAACTTTACGAAGGCTCTATGAGTGAAGCGATCTTAACTCTTTCGCCTGATCTTGAAGAGCTTGCAGAGGTGAATCTTGGAAATTCTGTGACCTTAAAAGGAAAGATGTTTGCGCCTGTAAAAACTTATCGTGGCAAGATCGAGTCTATGCTGAGCGAAAAAGAAATTCAGGATCTCACGGCCGCCGACAAGCCTTACACCGCTCGTTTTATGAGAGATGATATCAAGGAGCGTGTTGCGGATCCATTACATCCAGATATGGATTCTGGAATGAAGCTCATAAAAGAATTACCTTGTTCTGGTCGAGAGCCTAGCGCCACAACGAAGAAGGCAAAGAAGAAAAAGTAGGCATTGATCTTCCCAACCCAATGAACTAAAAGACCACCATTATGAAAAAGAAAACTGGCAGAGACGCAAAAGAATTAGAAAACTTCGTTTTGGGTGAAAACCAAACGAAATACCCTGAGACCTATGCACCCGAGGTGCTTGAGGCTTTCGATAATAAAAATCCTGGCAAGATTGCTTGGACAACTTTTGTTTGTACGGAATTCACCTCCTTGTGTCCTAAAACTCGTCAGCCGGATTTTGCAAAAATCTTTATCAACTACATTGCTGACAAGAAGATGGTGGAATCAAAGTCTTTAAAACTTTATCTTTTTAGCTTCCGCAATCACGGCGACTTCCACGAAGACTGCGTGCAGACGATCTGTGACGATCTTGTGAAGTTGATGAAACCAAAATACATCGAAGTCGTTGGAGAGTTCACTCCACGCGGTGGTATCGCTATTTATCCTTATGCAAGTTATGCTGTGAAGGATAAATTCTTCCAGAATCTCTATGAAAAGCGCATGAGCGAATATGCTCCAGGCAAATACTCCATGGAGCTTTCGAAGCTTTATTAGTCTATTTTTTAATTCCTTGCAGACGGCGACGAAGGTCGCCCAATGTGCTGCGGGGAATTCCCAAATATCTTGCGGCCGCGGACTCAGATCCCTTTTTCTTCATTGCAAAATCGATCAACTTTAATTCGAATTCGGAAACGACGTGGCTATAACGTCCCTCCAAAGCTTTTTCATCGATTTCGGCAATGGAATTATTCTTAATAACTTCCTCATACACCGGCGCGGATTGAACCAAGTGAGGCGTAAGATCGTTTGGTTGAATTTCATCTCCGTCGACTAAAACGCAGGCGACTTCAATGGCGGATTTCAACTCACGGATATTCCCCGGCCAAGAATAGGTTAGTAGCAACTCTTCGGCTTTAGGACTGAAAGACTTTTCACGGTAGTTACCACTTCTTAAAAATTCGTGGGCTAAATCTAAAATATCTTCTTTACGTTCGCGAAGTGCGGGGAGTGTTACTGTGAATTTTTTAATTCTAAAAAACAAGTCTTCGCGGAACTTCTTTTCTTTGATGAGCTCTTCAAGATTTTCGTTCGTCGCTGCAATAGTTCGGCAGTTCACTTTTCTTCCGATATCTTGACCGACGGGATAGATGTCGCCACTGCTGAGCGCTCGCAGAAGTTTGACCTGCAAATCCATGCTGAGAGTTGCAAGCTCATCTAAGAAAAGATCCCCACCATCAGCACTTTCAAACTTTCCGGCGCGGTTTTCCGTCGCACCCGTGAAGGCCCCTTTTTTGTGACCAAAAAGTTCTGATTCTGCTAAGTGAGACGGGATAGCTCCGCAGTTGACAGCAATAAATGGACGAGAGTCATCGTTTTCAAGACTCCATAAATATTGAGCCATGACCTCTTTGCCGGAGCCGCTTTCGCCACGAATAAGAACGGATTGTCCAGAGCCGCGAATTTTTTTAGCTGTTTCAATCACAGCTTTGAACGCTGGCGACTTCGTATAAAGATTTATGTGAGTAACAAGCTTAGAGCCAGCCTGATGTTTTAAGGTTTGATTCTTTCTTAGCAGGCGATGCAGAACAGGAGCTTTACGTAAAACTTGAGTTAAAGTTTTTGTGTCGAAAGGTTTCACCAAGTAATCAACAGCTCCGGCTTTCATGCAGGCTTCAACGAGATGTGCCTCATCGTGGCCTGTCATTGCAACAACGACTGTCGAAGGATAGTTTTTTGAAATCTCTTGAATGAGCTGTAAACCCGCGCGGTCTTCGGATTCATCTAAGGATAGATCGGTGAAAACAAGGTCAATAAGCTGTTTATCAAGCACGTCCAAAGCTTCATCTAAGGAATCGGCCAGGGACACCACGTGAGGGGCCGGAATTTGAGACTGCATTGTTTTGCGAACAAGAGTTTCATCATCAACAATTAGAATACGCATTAGTTCGTCCTCACTTTTATTTCAAACTGTGTGATCCACGGTTTTGGAATGAGATGTCCATTTAGTTTTTTAATCTGATCTTGAATCCATTTTTCGTCAAAGTCTGATGTACAAAGATAAGCTCTTTTGCCAATACCGAGTTCACCAAGGATCTCTAGACCTTTTTTGTTTTCACTTAGATTCTGATCAATCACCAACAGAGCTTTCTCTGGCCACGGCTTCAACGGAAAAGCATTTTGAAGTTCTATTGTTGTGGAAAAGAAAGAAGTATTTTTAAGTCCGATGCTCAAGGCTTTCTCTCGCCAAGCATTAAGGACGTTCTTGTCATCATCCACAAAAACAAGAGGCTGATCGATTTCAAGTTCAATAGAAGCTGGAGCCCATGCTGGCTTTTTTTCCCGCGGCATACGTAATGTGAATGTAGTTCCTGAGCCTTCAACCGTGGAAACATCTAAAGTTCCGCCACTCCATTCGATCGCGGCTTTGGCTTGGAAAAGTCCAAGGCCCGAACCCGTCTTTTTTCCGTGAGTAAAACTACGCTCAAAAATTCTTCCTAAAATATCCGCGGGAATACCCTTGCCGTTGTCTTTGATTTCGAAGGTCCACTCTTTTGGGCTTGAAGAAAGCGAAAGAATAACTTCACTCGCACCAGCCTCAAAAGCGTTGTTGATAAGATTTGAAACTGCGGACTGCAATTCATTGACTTGAACGACACTCCAAATCTGCGGAGTGGAACTAAGACCTTGCAGCAGAAGCGATTGATGGGCTTGCTTGCGAACGCTGTGCTCATTAAAAACAGAAGTGATTAAGGGTTCAATCAAGGTGAGCTTGGGTGCTTCAACTTCAGAAACGTCTTCTTGCTTAGAAATACTAGAGGAAAGTTTTTGGACAATGCCGGCAACCCTTGCAACGGCACTTTTTAAAATGGCTAAAGGCTCTAACTGTGCCGTCTCTATTTGGCTTAGAGCCATATTCATGCTCATTAGCGGACTACGGATATCATGGGCAACTTGCGCGGCTATTTGACTGCGGGCTTTATCTCTTTCGGCCTCGATCAACTGAGTTTGGTGCGACTGCAAGGTACTCAGCATTTGGTTGAGATTTTTTCCCAACTCATTTAGTTCATCGCGAGATTCTTCTTCAGAGCTGGGCACCCGTTGTGAGTAGTCTTGAGTCTTCGTGATCTTTTGCAGAGTCTTAAAGATAGCGTCGATTTTTCTTAGCAGTGTTTTAGTAAGGACACGAGACAACCACAAAGAAAGTAGTATCAATATAATGGCGACACCAAAAAGTATCGTGCGTATCTTTTTAATTTCCGTATCTAAAGTTTTTGTCGAAATGGTTGCAACCAGGCGATAGTTTTGTTTGCTGTGACCTTTTAGCGAAGTCAGAACAAGCATTCGCCCTTGCTCAATGTGCGCACCATCAGACATTTTTAAAACTTGCTGAAGATCTAAAGTATCGTTGTAACCTTCGCGGTGAATTCGACCCAGGCTTTCATCGTTGGTGCCGACAAGTTCTACGGAAAGATTATCAGCATCGTGTTGAATCATTTCGCGCAACAACCGTGTGGCATCATCAAAGTAAATAATCGTTTCAATGATGCGTTTGCCATCAGCACTTGCTAGAAGAGTGTGTTGTCCGACGTTGGAGTTTGCATCTTTGACGAGAGAGCTTTGAAAACTTGTGGATTTTGAAGTGTCGAAATCGGGAAAAGCCTCGATACTTTTTTGATTATAGATATTGATGTCGTTGATCCCGAGAGAAATAGCCAATTCATCAAGGTCTTTGTTTTTTAATTCGCCTCTTTGATCTTGGAGCTTTAAAACTTCAGCAGCGTTCAAAGCGATTTGAGATTCCGAATCTTCGATGTTTTCTAAAGTCTGCGCCAAAAGATTCATGTGGTCGACGTAGGACTCTTTAAAATCTTCGGAGCGGGTTTTGGACAAAATTCCACTAAGAATAAGACACGTTATAATGGCCGAAGCTGTCGCGGTCCCGAAAATTGAAAGAAATATCTTATGAGAAAACTTCATCCGCGAAAGAGGCATCCTTTAATCGTAAAGGACGAGCTTATGAAGTCAATAAATGGCGGAAAGGGCGGGATTTGAACCCGCGGTACACCTTTTGAGTGTACGAGCGTTTAGCAAACGCTTGGTTTCAGCCACTCACCCACCTTCCCGCGGTCGTTATAAGCGACTAGAGGTTCAAAGTGCCATACCCGGGACCCATAATCAAGGAATTGACCGTCTTCTTTTTGCAATTTTATCAAGAATGCTTGATTTTTTGGTGGCCGCAGTCTATCAATACTTCTCTTTCACAGTGCACTCGTAGCTCAGCTGGATAGAGTACTTGACTACGAATCAAGTGGTCAGAGGTTCGAATCCTCTCGAGTGCACCATTTTTTCCCCTCATATTCTTATAGTAGTCTCTTTATACTCCGCTCCATTTTTAGAACATTACAAGTTAACTAAGTCCCGTTTGTTTTTCCCAGTCTAGAGTCTAAAAATAAATCACCCCGCACGGATCAATTTTAAGCCGAAAAGAACTCGCGTATCCTAAGTACTGAGGGTGCAATTCAATGAAAAAGCAGTATTTGTCGTGGTGTGTCTTAGGGCTCAGTCTTTTCCTTTATCAAACTTCCGCTTTTGCAGAGCAAATGTACGGTGTCTTTATGGTCACCAAAGGCAGCGTGAAAGTTCAAAACGCTAAAGCCGGAACCTCCGACGCCAAAGTGGGTGTGAAGGTTTATGAAGGCGACACGGTGATTACAGCCGCCGACTCCCGCGCCAAAATCGTGATGTCAGACCGTAACGTTATCAACGTGAATCCCGAAACAAAAATCCAGATCGCCAAATACGAAAATGATGCGGCCTCTGGGAAAAAGAATGTGGAGTTAAATCTTCTTGAAGGAAAAGTTCGGAACAACGTTGAGCAGACATATGATGGAGAAAAAAGTAAGTTCCTTATTAAAACTCCGACAGCTGTTGCCGGTGTTCGTGGGACTCAATTCTTAGCCGGATATAACCCTTCGACACAAATGACTTCGATTGTGACGTTTAAAGGAGCCGTGACTTTGGCTTCTGTGAATTCACGAGGCCAGATAGTTGGATCGGCGGTCGTAGTGAGAAAAGGTGAAGCGACGAGTGCTGCACCAAATGCTGCTCCAGAAGCTCCGAAGTCGATGTCAAAAGAAGAGCTAAAGAAAATGGATGCGGATACAGCATCCGTATCTAAAGGTGATGCGAATCGTGAGATAGCAAGTGGTGTGGGTGTTCCCTCGCTAGTAACGGCGGGAGATACAAGCGTGAACAATGCTCCAGAAGCTCCACCGCAGCTTATGCCTACGACACGTCCGAATGTTGTGACAGGTCCTACGCCACCACCACAGCGTTTCGAACCGAAGACGAAAGTCATTGTAAGACCGCAACCCGTTGGCAACTAACTAACAACACGAACCAAGAAAAACCACCACTATGAGAACAGCGCTGATTCTTCTGCTTTGTACATTCTCAAGCTTGCCGACCTTTGCCTTAGATACAAAGATTTCGCAGTCACAAGCAATTGTTATTGAACTTCACGACTCCAAAGGCAAAGGGGATATTCGTCCTGTTCGGGTGCGTGATGCGGATTCAAAAAAGATCGCACAGATTTCCGTAAGAAAACAAAAAGCCAATGCGCAAGTGTGGGATGGCTTTTTTATCATCCAGTTTTTTAAAGGTGATACGGCACCAAGAACTTTAGAATTTTATGGCCTAGATAGAAATCCTTATTATGCTTATGCCGCGACAGAAACGAACGTTCAAAAAATATTTCTTTTTGGCTCGGCTGATGAAATGGCGAAGTTCGTAGCTAAAGATACTGAAGCCCGTGCCAAAGCGGCTCAAGTAGCGACAGCCACTTCGAATAAAGCTGAAGTGTATTCTCCTGAAAAAGTGGCGCAGATGCAAAAACAAGTGCGTGAACAAATTCGCGTGCAAGAACAAGCGCAAATCAGTATCGAGGAACAGCAGGCAAAGAAGAGAGCCGAACTTTTAGCAGAGCAAGAAAAACTTTCGATTGCAGAAAAGCAGAAGAAAAAACAAAAGGCCCTTGATTTGGTTCAACAGGCAGACACACTCTATCAAAATCAAGATTATAAGGGTGCTGAAAAACTTTATTCGGAAGCCTCTGAACTTGATCCCGAAAATGATTCTTACCTTTATCGTTATGGCGTGGCTCTTTATAAGACCGACGATTACAACAAATCCTTAGCAACTCTTTCGATTGCAGAAGTTTCTTCTGAGCAAACAACAGAAAGGGACTACTTTGTTGCACTTAATCACTTAAAGCTTAAAGACTATGATAAGGCCCTAAAAAAGTTAGGCGAAGTTCGTGACGAAAATGATCCGAACATCAGTCCGGCAGCGGCTTTCTTTGCGGGAACTATTGAATACCAGAAACAGAAATATCCTGATGCCCGTAAGAACATGGAGTATGTGCTTGATAACTCCAAAGATCCACAGCTTGATAAAGCAGCCGACGATATGCTTGAGCAGATTGATCGCATGGAAAACTTTTATGCGAGCAAAAACGAACGCTATCGTTTTTCGTTCTTTATCGGGCCTGTTTATGACCAAAACGTTTTGAATCTTGCAGTAAACAATATCGCGACCGATGTTCAAGCTTACCGTGTGAATTATGGAGCAAGTGCCTTGGGAGTGTGGTATCGAACTCCGACATCGGATTTGGGCACTCAACTGGCTGTCTCGGATTATTATAGTACAAACACAAAATTCCAAGGCGATGCGGTTTTACAAACGGCGGACCCTTTGGAGTTCGCATTCACAGTTCCTTTTCATAAGGAATTTGCGATGAAGGATCGTTCGCTCAATTGGGAGTTGTTGCCGACGCTAAAGTCTCTTTACATGAGTCCCACAGGTGGAACTCGAACGGAAATTATAAGATCGACGGGCCTGACAACGACGCTGGCAACTCCAATTAAAAGAGATCTTAATTTATCTGGGAAGTAGGAATTTTTCTCAGACAAATCGTATCTGGATATAAGTACCTCCGATGACGATCAAACGGGCACCAAATACGGTATCACAATCACACCGACGAAACTTTTAGATCTTAAAGGAGAAAAAAGTATTTCGACGGACGTAAGTTATCTTGTGAATAACACAGAAGGTAAGAACTATCGCTACAAGCGCATAGGTTTGGGTGTGGCCTATAGCTTTCCAACATTCTGGAGAAGCAATAGCAGCGTTCGTTTGGATTATGGCAGCCAAAATTATGGAGAGGCTTCCACCACGCGCACGGATACAACTTTTGCTTTGACGGGAATTCTTACCAAGGAACTTACGAAACGATGGAATCTGACGACGACGCTTCAGTATACGACGGCAAATTCAGAGGTGGAGCTTTATAAATATAATAAGCTCATGGTGATGGGACTTTTCACTTACACCTTAAGTATCATGGATAAATAAAAAAGAAAAAACCCACCGGAAACGGTGGGTTTTGTTTTTAATACTGAACCGTGATCGGAATTGTCTGTGAGGGACTTGCGTCACCAGAAGTGACATTCACGGAGAAAGTGAGATCCGCTCCGGCAAGGTTATTAACCTTTAGATAAAAAATACGCTCAGCGATTCCGGAAGGAGGAGTCTCAAGGTACGAGGCTTGAGAAGTGCATCCAGAGTCGCTATAGAAGTTGTATGTTGAAGGACCCGGAATTCCCGACACATTCGGAGTAAAAGGTCGATAGCTGTTATAAGCATCAGTTCCAGAAAAGTTCATAAGCTTCGCCTTTAAAGGAATGCACGTGTTGTTTGCAACCGGCGCCGAAGCGTCCAATCTAGAGAGATTCCAAGAGCTAGGTCCATCGATTTTAATCGGATAGTAGTTCGTCGGAAATCCTGTCACTGTCGCAGCGATGTCGCCATTTCCAAACGCCGTAGCGCGGATATAGAACTGAGCACTGTAACCGTCGGCAGGAATGCTGACGTTGTTGATCGGATTCTGAGGGTACGAGCAATCTCCCGGATTGGCATAAAGACCTAAAAGATTTCCGCTGACATTCACGTTTGTGGCGGCAGTCGGAACAACCGGTGTGTGGTAACTATTTACTAAGAAGACCTCATGAGGTTGGTCTGCGCAGTAGTTGATGCTACCCAACTGATTAAAGCCGCGGATCTCAACTCCCGCAGGAACATTTGTACCATATCCTTTTCGCACAAACTGAGTGGCTGCTACATATGTCGACGCTGCATCTGTGAACGTCAACGCGACGTCAGCAGAAAGCGCGGAACTCATTTTTACGTAAATGGGCAATGACGCCGTATAAGAAGGAAAAACAAAAGATGTCGATGGAGTCGTACTTGTTTGGCACGTCGCCAATGTTGAATAAAGAGATACACCCGCCGCACCACTTACGTTGACGGTCATTCCGCTATAGTTAGAGCCAGGACTCCCGGACATTTGTCTAAGATTTAAGTTGAAGGGATAACAAACATCGGGAAGAACACTCCACGGACCCACAAGATCAAACGTGTTAGATGAAGAAGCAAAACTTTGATAAGCGCCTGCGCCGACAATGGTTAAACCGTTTGGTGCAATGATACTGTTAAGAGCGATGTTAACAGCTTGAGGATCATACGGAGTTCTAAAGACAACCTGCATACGATCGGTGAATGGCGGAATCGTCACCTTGGACATTGGATTCACAGAAGCTTGGCAATCTTGATAGTTAGAATAAACCGACTGTGCAGCTGCGGATATTGTAATCTGCGGAGTCACTTCAATCGCAACCGGGAAAACAGCATGGCGGCCTTCATTGTCTTTAAGGACAAGGTCTACGGATTGACAACTGTCTGCCACGAACTTTCCAGTCGGAAACCACTCTTTGGTAATTTCAATTTTTGTTGGCGCTGATCCAGAGCCATTGTGATCATCGGGGAAATCCGGACCATCACAACCGTCAAAACGATTGGCTTCGTTGAAAGAAACGTTCAAAGGAAGATCTTTCACTTCGCCGGGTTTCAATTCTAGATTGCCTGCTTCTCCTACGATGTAGGGATAAGACATTTCTGAATCAAGAGGAAAACCATTGGCCTTAAAATCGCGGCACGCTGTCGCAGTTGTCGCATGAAAACCAACAACAAAAATCACGCGGTCTTTTCCAGAAGGAACGTCAATGCCAATCGCACTTCCAGCGGGAGCAGCTCCCACCCAAGGGCCGATCTTTCTTGGAGCGAAAGTAGTTGTACCATCTTTGCGCTGACAAATATTTCTTTGCAGTTCAGGTTCGGGTCCACTAGCTGCGATCAGATAACAATTGATGGGACGGTCGCCCGTCATTCCTGTGGGCGCCGGACGCGCAGTATTTAAGGAAGAAGTTGAATTCTCTACCTTGGAACTTAAGCTTGAAGCTGAGCCAGGAAGTTTAATTTGGATTTTAGTTTGCTCGTCTAATTTTAAACGATCACAACCCATCACCGTAAAAAGAGCTACAGTCAGCAAAACGCGATTTTTCATATACTTACTTGTCGGCATAAAATTTCTCACAGTAAAAGCATTCTCAAGTTTTTTTAACACGCGAGTTTACTTGGTTTTCATAACGTAGACTCCGTCCCAGTCTAAGGGCGGAGGTGACTCAAGATAGTCCTGGCATCTTTCAACGTAGAGTTCTGATACGGGATCATTTTGAGACATCGACTTTGTTTTATTAAATATTTCTAAGGCTTCAGAAAACTTCTTGGCTTGATAAAGTTCGAAGCCTTCGCTGAACAATTGGATTTGCTCAGCCATTTCGCCTTTAAGTTTTCCTTCACAGAGCAATTCATAAATGCGCACGGGTTCTAGTTTTCCTTTGACCCGCACGCGGTCAATTTCTCTGGCGCTGAAACTATTTTTAACTTCAGCGTAAGTGAATTCGCTGATCACAATTCTTGTGCCATATTCTTTGTTAATACCTTCAAGACGCGAGGCTAAGTTTACAGAGTCACCCATGATCGTGTAGTTTTGCACGATATTAGAACCCATGTTGCCCACGCTCATGTCGCCCGTGTTAATACCGATTCCAATATCAATCATCGGGAGATTTTTTTCGGCAAAAGTTTTTTGCAACTCTTTAAGCTTGTCTAAACTTTCTAAAGCACAACGGCAGGCGTGAGCTGCGTGATTTTTATCCTTCACTGGTGCGCCAAAGAAAGCCATGATGGCGTCACCCATATACTTATCAAGGGTGCCGCTATTCTTAAACACGATGTCTGTCATCGGCGTAAGATACAAATTCAAAACGCGGGATAATTCTTCAGGAGTGAGTTTCTCAGAAATCGTCGTAAATCCGCGAACGTCAGAGAAAAAAGCTGTCATTCTTTCACGACGACCACCAAGTTTTAAGTTGGCGGCATCTTTAAGAAGTTCATCAACGACTGCTGGCGAAACGTATTTTGAGAATGTGGATTTAAGCTCCCGCTTTTTCTTTTCTTCCGTAAAGTATTTAAAAATCTGAATCGCAAAGAAAGCTGAAAAGACAGTGAAGTAAAATAAAAACGAGTGAACCAGTGTCTGCTCTTTAATAAAGAGCCAAACATCAAAACTAAGAAATGCGATGACGGCCAATAAGAATAAAATCATGGATGACAATGAGCCCATCCACGCCCAAGCGATACTGAGCGTGATACCCACAACAAAAATAATCCAAGGCATGGCCTTTGACTCTAGAGGCCACTGTTTTAGGAAGTTTTTCTCAAGCAAGTTTGCAAGCATCGTTAAATGCAACTCGGGGCCGGGGTAGTTTGCTTCAACAGGTGTATTACGTAAATCGTAAAGACCTACGGCTGTGGCACCTACAAGAACACTACGACCTTTAAAGAATTCAGCCTTGTCATATTCTTTCTCCGTGATCTCAATTTGTTTTGTCTTCGCATCGACAACATTGCGGCGAACGCGCACCGTAGGACGGTCGTTGAAAAGTTCTTTGGCTGAAACATAAGGGAAAGACATCTGGCGACCATAATAGTTAATCAACATTTGCCCAGACTTATCCACAGGGTAAGTCACAACTTTTTTCTCAGGATCCGTCGATGTATCGTAAATGTTGAACTCATCAATGGATTTTGTGCCGTTCGATGAAGTCTTCATTTTAATTTCTGCGCGATAGGGACCTGACAGCAGGTAACTTTGCAGGGCGAGCGACGGAATAAAGCTAGAGCCTAGCTTATTCCCTGAACGGAAAAATAAAGGATAACGGCGGACATATCCATCGGCATCCAGTTCCGCGATAAAACTCGCTGTGAAAGCGGCAGGTTTTTGGATTTCCGGAATATTCGGAGTCCACTCACCATACTGAGGAATGGGGTGAGGTTGGAAGGAGGATTTGATTTTGGTTGTGAGCTGTTCAAAGTTAAGGTCTTTTAGTTCTTTAGATTCTTTCGCCACTCCTAAATAGAGAGGCGCAACGTTGTTCACAATATCGGGCGACAAAAAAACGTCTTCCTTTGTAAGCCACTTGTTACAGTATTCAAACAAAGACTGTGATTTTCTGGAATTCATGAAATTCTGTTGGTAAGGTGTCAACTCTGCCAAAGAATTTTTTCCTAGATGTTGAAGGACGTCGCTTTCCTCTTTGTGTTGAATATTCGCAAACAAAGTTTCAAACAGCGGTCCCCAATTTAATTCATCAATTGCATTGGTGGATTCGTCCATGGTGAAACCAGGGTTGAGTTTCACGACCTGATCTCCACCCGTTTTTAAAAAAGCTTCGGCGACACACAGATCTTGATAAGGTTTAAAATCAAATTTGTTATCACTAAAGACACCCAAAATAATTTTATCTGGATTTTTCTCAACCACTTGGCCAAATTTTAAGTCAGCTCCAGGATTTGCTTTTTCGGGTTCAGAAAAAATCGCATCGAAACCCACAGACTTCGCGCCAAGATTGACTAACTTGTCTGTAAGCTCTGCCATTTGGTCACGGCTCCACGGCCAGCGACCGATTTCTCGAACGGCATCATCATCAATTGCAATCATTGCGACAGGAGCATTGGATGTTTCTGCGGATTTAAATTTGTGTTTTAAATCGTTGAAACGGAAATCCAGAACCTCCAGCGTTTCTAAAAAAGGACTGTAAGCGCGTTGAATGGTCGGCGTTTCTTTATAGGAAAAATAGACGAGCGCCAGGCACGTAAGAAGACCCGAGATGACAATCCCAATAAGCAGACTGATGCGTTCTGTTTTCATGGAGGTCGTTTCGGAAAAATTTAGTAAGGTCCCGAGACTAGTTCACGATCCATCTCTGGACTTTCATCGAAGCTTTGCACTAATGTAAATAACATGAAGCTAGGTCTGATTTTAAAAGTCTCAATGTTGTTGTTAGCTCTTGTTGTCGTGATTTACGGGATTAAGGCTTTGCAATCGCCCAAAATTCAAACTCAGGCGGGTGATCCCAATAGCGTTGTCGGGTTGCTTTTGGGCGGCGATCAGCGTCTCTTAAACTGGTGTCCCGGCGATACCGCAAAGGTCGAAATCTTTTCCGAAACGGGGGAGGTTTTAAAAACTCTGACTTCCAAACAGGATCTTTCTGCGGTTTGTGAGCTGATGATCGGGGGATTTACCCAAGACCCGGCGGAGACTCTGGTTTATAAGCTTAAGATGAAGGCATATCCGGGCGCAGGAAATCCCGTGTCACTGGAAAAAGCCGTCCAATCCCCTATTTTTCGGGTTCAGGGAATGCCTTTTTCATCGCCGGGGCTGGTTAAAGTTCTGGAAAGGCTTGCAGTTCCTTAAGATTATTCTGTTTGACAAAATGGGGGCAGAGGCCCTAATTTAGCTTTTCACCGAGTTCAGAAGTAGCTCAGTCGGTAGAGCAAGCGGCTGTTAACCGCTGGGTCGGGGGTTCGAGTCCCTCCTTCTGAGCCATTTATTTTCTAAATAAATGTGATTAAGAAAGCCAGGCTGATAAGCTTGGCTTTTTTATTTTTAAATCCCCGATTTATTTCGTTGAGAACTGACCCGCACACATTGTTTTTGCGCGAATCGAAGTCATTTGGCTGTCACAGAAAATCCCGCGACCTGTAAATGGATCAAGCTGCAAGCGCATCGCATAGTTTTGCAGTTGCATCGCGGAAAGTTGATTGAGGCTTCCAATGCGAGCCGCGGCTTTATCCGCAGGCATTGGGGCGGTGCGATTGTGCGTGTTCGTTAAAGGAATCACTTCAACGGCGTCGACTTTCACTTTACCTGTTGAAGGATCTCTTTCTAAATACAAACGAGAGAACATGCCCCAATCCGTATTTGGATCTGATTTTTTTGTGATGTCGGCAGAGCCCACCATCAAATAATTTCCAAGACTATAATAAATCAAACGGTCGCCCCATTTTTCAATGGGACGAATCACATGCGGGTGATGACCGATGATAAGATTCACTCCGCCGTATTGAATGGCGTATTCGAAGCGGGATTTCTGTCCGTCTTCTAAAGTAGGCTTTCCTTCAATACCAAAATGAATCGTAAGAATTTTATAATCAGCTTTCGTGCGAGCAAAGGCCGTGACGAGTTCTTTATAGTCTCTGTCGTCACGGATAAGAAGCATACCCACATTTTCATTGGTTGCGCGGAAGCGCGGTTCACCAATTGACATAGAGGCAAAGGCAAAACGAATTCCATTCACGTCAAAAACTTTTGGCTCTAACACCTGCTTGCGCAAACCCACGCCGTCGTAAACCATCTGCGGGAATTCCGCCTTAAGTTTATCCATTTCATAAACCGTCTGCTGCATGCCGGGAAGGCCGTAGTCATAAGTGTGATTGTTAGAGACGTTAAAAAGATTAAATCCAAGTTCGATCAAATGGCGAACGGCATTGGGATGACTTTTAAACGCAAACTTTTTGTCTTCGTCTTTAAGATCATTTGTAGAAGACACAACGGTCTCAATATTTGCGAAGTTGATATCGCCATTGATTAATGGTTTTAACTGACTTGTGAAAGAGTTCCAGCGAGCAAGAGTGTCTCCGTAAAGAACTCCATTGGGATCGACAACCTGACGATTGCGGTTAAAGTTGACGTCGCCGCCCATGGTAAGAACCACGTCCGCACGAGCGTTCAGTCCTAAAATCAAGATAAGTACCGAGATGACTTTTTGTTTTCCCATACTCAAAAACACTTCAAGCGCCATGCCCCGCCAGAGGGAAAATAACATCTTTTTACGAGAAGAAACTGTCTCAGCCTTAGTCAGCGGACGAATTTGGGAAAGGATTGTTGGACCCCATAAGTGTAAAACCAAAATTGTCTCAAAGTAACACGTTTGGGCTTCGAGAATACGTCAGATCCCATATATTGCAAATGAGTCATCTTAGGGGCGGCACAACCCTTGTAATATGGCCTTCTGGAATTGTGGACGTCTGTTGGAGGAGCTCATGCGCTTTCTTAAACTTTTACCTCTTATCGCCTTTTGGTCTATGACCGCTTTTGCTATGAAAGCGGGAGCCCAGGTGAAAAGCTATCGCGAATGGAAAACTGAGCAAGTCGTACTGGCTGAGGGGAAAGTTTCTACTCTGAAAGCCCAAATCGCGGCGAAGAAATCATCTCGTACAATGGCGTTGGGTACAGATCCTAATATGGCGAATAAGGCGGCGGTTGAGGCCGTTTCCTCTCAAGATAAATCCGTTGAAAGATTAGAGCGTCAGTTGCGTGAAGAACAATACGATTTGGATGTCGCCAAAGATCTTTCTGTGACCGACTATTTCGTGGGTTATTTGACGAAGGTTCAAGATAAGAAATCGGCTTTTAACGAGGTTGCGGGCAAGCTTTCTGCAGAGGAAGTGGCAGAGCTTATGACGGCTTACGCAAACTCTGTTTTCGGAGCCCACGCGGCAGACCTTCCCGTCAGTGCTACGAACGTTGGTAAAGACGCTATTAAATAAAATTTTTGTTCTAATAAATCCTCGAAAATCCTCATTTACTCGCCGCATTAAGTTGTGCCTTAAAGAAAAATAAGGCACCCGACCTTGACTCTTTCAGTGGCACCTTCATATTACCTTCGTTGTTATATAACTAAACGGAGGCACACTATGGCTAAGAGTGAAATTGGCGTTCGTCCATTGCACGACAGAATCCTTGTTCGCAGAATGGCGGAAGAAGAAAAAACCGCTGGCGGACTTTTCATCCCAGACACAGCAAAAGAAAAACCACAAAAAGGTGAAATCATTGCGACTGGTAAAGGTCGTATCACTGAAGACGGAAAAGTTCTTCCGTTGGAAGTTAAAGTTGGCGACAAAGTTCTTTTTAGCAAATATGCGGGAACTGAGTTGAAACTTGAAGGCGCAGAATATTTGATGATGCGCGAAGAAGACATCTTGGGTGTTTTCAACTAACACGCAAGCGGCACGCGCTTAGCTTTTAATAAATTAAAAACGGAGTAAATTATGTCTAAAGTATTAACATTCTCAGAAGACGCTCGCGCGCACATCTTGAAAGGTGTGAACACTCTTGCGAACGCAGTAAAAGTAACTTTGGGACCTAAAGGTCGTAACGTTGTTATCGACAAATCTTTCGGTTCTCCTCTTATCACTAAAGACGGTGTGACTGTTGCTAAAGAAATCGAATTGGAAAACAAATTCGAAAACATGGGCGCTCAGATGGTTAAGGAAGTTGCTTCCAAAACTAACGATGAAGCCGGTGACGGTACAACAACTGCAACTGTTCTAGCTCAAGCGATCTACCGCGAAGGTGCTAAACTTGTTTCTGCAGGTCACAACCCAATGTTCATCAAACGCGGTATCGACAAAGCTGTAGCAACTGTTATCGACGAACTTAAAGCAATGTCTAAACCTGTTAAAGGTTCTAACGAAGTTGCTCAAGTTGGTTCAATCTCTGCAAACAACGATAAAGAAATCGGTCAAATGCTTGCAGACGCTATGGATAAAGTAGGTCGTGAAGGCGTTATCACTATCGAAGAATCTAAAACTGCAAAAACGGAAGTGACTGTTGTTGAAGGTATGCAATTCGACCGTGGTTACTTGTCCCCATACTTCGTAACTAACGCAGAAAGAATGGAAGCAGTTCTTGAGAACGCTTACGTTCTTGTTTACGACAAAAAAATCTCTTC
>NZ_CAMLDV010000018.1 GCF_946478835.1 uncultured Bdellovibrio sp.
CAGTTGATTTGAACATGATCACGGCGACATGGCTTTACAGTCCACAATGGACGTTGTTAGCTTTTGTTCCGCATATTAAAAACATGGTCGAAACAAAATACGAACCGATTCCTGGTGGTTTGAATTTCAAAACTCGTGACTATACCGAAGGCCTTGGCGATGTGCGCCTGATGGCGATGACGGCTTTGCACGCCGCCGACAGACATCTTTTCTTAGGAGATATCAGCGTGACTTTGCCAACAGGAAGCATTGATGAAACTTTCACTTCCAATCCTTCACAAAACGCCGCTTACAATATGCAATTGGGTTCAGGAACTCCGGATCTTATCTTGGGTTCAACATACACTTACACACCTGTAGCAAAATGGGTGAACTCAGCACGCGGGCAAGTCACAGTTCGTGGCGGAAGAAACTCAAGCGGTTGGGCTCTGGGAAATGAATTTGTCACGACTCTTTCAAGCAAATACCAAGTCGCAAAATATTTTGAATTCGGTGTGGCAGGAAACTACAAAGCGCGCGATGCCGTTCAAGGTCGTGATGCAAAATACGAACTCAATAACAACTGGAATGGCACAGCCAAAGGCGACGGCCATCAGTACTACCATGCTCCGCAAATCAATTGGGATACCGAGTTTGTGGCAAAGCTGACAAGCCCTGCCTATTATGGCGTTAATGGCGCTTTTGAAGGAGGCGTGTCCTTCTGGAGAGATGCCATCAACAAGGACGATATTCGCTTAGATATGCCTTATTGGGTCTCAGCGTCCGTCACTGGTAGCTTCTAACAGTGAAAGATTAACACCCCCTCGGGGGCTCTATTGACAGAAAATAGGGTCCCCTTTACAAAATGCCTTCAGTCTAAAAAACGGGAGGATTTTGTTATGAAATCTCTGGCTTTTTTCCTGCTCTTTGGTGCCCTGTCTGCACATGCCGCTGTTCTGTCTCCTAGCTCAATCGAAGTTAAATTTTCTTATTCCGCAGAATTTCATACAACCGACACTTCTGATGCCGCGACTCTCGCGGACTCTCACATGCAGCATCTTTTTGGATACCTGCAATCCCACTCCATGGTCATGAAGTATAATATCAACTCAGAAACTCCCGGAGTCGGAGCTCCGCGTTTACCGTTAAGTTATGACATTCTAAAAAACAAGAAACGCGCGGGTGTTCGCACGATTGCTTATAAAACTTCCGGCGTTTTGCTTTTAAATAAAAAAGTGGCGCAAGATCTTTTAGCGCAAGGCGCTTGGCAGATCACTTTACCTTCAGATCTAGATAATTTCTATGACGAGAAATGCACGGATGAGCACTACAATAGCTTCGGTGACTTCTGGTATTTCTATGACCCTTTCCGCTTTGGCTGCGAACAATTGCGTGAAGCTCCTCTGGCTTCGCCTGTGGTTGTGAAGATCTCTGCTTTAAAACAAATGGACGATGCAGATGCGCAATTAGAGAAAGTCCGCGGCGACAATGGCAACGGAGACCTTTTCCAGATTACTACGATCAATGGTTTTTCCGAAGATGCTAAAAACCCTGGCGACGATGGCCGCTTAAGCTTTGAAGAAGTCAATCAATGGCTGCGCGAGGCCGGCTTTGCCGAAACTGTGATTGCCAAATTCAAAAACCGTCCCATTCACCAATTTGATAAAGCGGTTCGCAAGAAGGACGGCACCACGGTGCAAATCCGTGTCACTCGTTTGCTCGCCGAAACAGGCGTCATGAGTAAGAACGTGACCTTTGCTAAATTCTTTAAAGAGGCCGTAAAACAGTCCGATGTGATTATCTATGCAGGACACTCGGGTCTGGGCGGAAATCTGGATATAGGCTCATTAGAAGAGAAAGCCGGGCCTTTGGAATTCAACAATCGCAAGCATCAGATCTTTTTCTTCGATGGATGTTCTAGTTATTCGTATTATCTTTCGATGTTTGAAGCTCAAAAAAGCAAAGGCAAAATTGATATTCTGACAAACGGTCTTTCAAGCTATTTCGCTTACGAAGCACCGATTCATATTCAATTCATGAAGCGACTTTTTAAAGTGAACGACAATCCCACTTGGGGCGAAATCCTAAAAGACATGGAAAAGCCCCTAGATGGAATGACCTTTATGCTTAACGTTGGTTCGCTTTAATCCAGTTCTCTAAAGAGGACCCATCCTGCCAACGCAAAGATTTTAAACTCTCGGCAGAGTTCACAATTGCAAACTGCACTGAACTTTGTCGAGATTGGGTTGCGAGTAAAGTCAAAACACCTGCATACACTGTAGGATCATCCGTCGGAAGAATGTGCCCTGCATTCGCCACCACAAGCACACGTACTGGTTTTCCGCTGGCTAAGTAATGCTTTAAAACTTCAATTTGATTTTTAAGACGCTCCGGATTTTCTTGGCCCGCAAAAACAAAATCACGCGTGCGTTTTTCATTTCTAAAATCCCACTCTGGAAAATTAAAATCTTCCACGGCACGGGCGATGGTCACATAACCGGACTTGATATCTGCAACACGTGGATTTTCACCGTAGAAATCAGCGTCGGCTTTCAAATTGGCATCCACCGTCTGACCCCAATGAGTCGCATAAGCGGTGTCGCGGAACTGACGAATCCAGAAAGGCGCCATAAATGGATTTAAACGAAGCCAGTTTTCCCAAAGCTCCGCATTCTTGGCGGATTCAGGGTCGCCCTCTGTCGCGATTCCCAAAGGAACAGTTTCAATCACGTGAGGAAAAAGTTTTTCATTCAAATAAGCGCCAATAGAGGAGCTGTAAGACAACGTCACAGGAATGGCTTTCTTAATTCCCAAATGTGCCGTCAGAGCTTCCACGTCGCCTGCAAAATCTTTTACACGCACACTTGAATCGTATTTGAAATAGGGCACCTCTGAGCTTTTTAAGCCTTTCACCGAAAGAGGATGGGCTGGCAAAGAAGGCATCAGAATATTCCAGCCCTGTTGCGCCAAAGCACGCACGGCACGGTCCGAAGGATTGAGCGCGCGGTTCACACCAGGAAGTAAAATCAGTGTGTCACCGTTTTGATTTTTTACGATGTGCTCGTAAGCGATCACTTTACCCGGAGATAAGCGAAGATACTCAACGTCAGCAAACGAAAGAGACGAAACAAAAAGCAGAGAGAAAAACAGAACCGATTTTTTAATCATATAGGTGTCCTTTTCCGCGTATTGGTGAACGAGAGTTAGCAAAACCCTCTGCGGAAGGCAAAAAATATAAATAGAATGAATGCTCTAAAGGCGGCCTTCTTCAAACACAGACTGTTTGAGGCGTGGATAATTGCGACGCGTTCTTGCGGCTTGAGCTTCCGCTTTACTTGCTAAGCGAAATTCAAAACGATTTTTAGGATCACCAAATCCCAAACGCGCCAGAGTATTTTGTTTCGCAAGATGATTGAAAAATCCAGTGAAGAAATCAAATCGATTGGCCCCAAGAACCCCGCCGCCGGAATCACGGATGACGATATAACCATCATGCACTTCTCCATTAGGCATCACGGCTCCAACTAAACGCGGAATGAAAATGACGTCGCCTGCATTATAATATTTAAGATCAGCGGCAGCTGAAAAGTAAGGATCAAGACAGCTGTTGCGAACACCGTAACCATAAGGGCAGGAGTTCAAATCGACTTCAATAAAACGCGGTATCTTTTCTTTTGTTGAATAGTAATTGTAGGAAGTGATTTTACCATCGTCCTCAATAAAGCAAGATCCCTGCAAAAGACATTGTTTGTAGTCAGACTCACACAAAGTCACGAGAACCTGCCCATCCGGAGAAAGCAAATCACGCAAAGCGTTCGCTGAGCACTTGGTTTTATTTTGATGAATCGTGGGCTTATAATAAATTGTTGGATTTAACGACATGCCATCAGAGTTTTTAGAAACTGCACAACCGGCAAAGAATAGAGCGAATAACGCCACTACGACGAACGACTTGGATGTCTTCATTTCTCGCTCCTTTCTTTGCTTTCTTTATACCAAAAGTTAGTGACTTTTTCCGGAGGCAGCGACAAAAAACAAGGCTCCCTTGCAAAGGCTTCATGGCTGTCTAAACCTTGATCAGCTTGCCTTCACTGACGATTCAAATTTTGTAATGAAATCCGTGCCTCAGATGTGTTTTAAAGGGCCTGATTTAGAGGTCGTATGTAAGTACTCATTGCCCCTCTAAGACCGATACGATATCACTAAATTTACAACAGGCTTTCAGGGGACATGACACTACGATTAAGGATCTTTTTATTCAATCTTATCTCGGTCTTTCTTGCGACATTTGTCGTTGCACTAATTGGCCTCAAGATTGTTGAATCCACTGTCATCGATAGCACCTACGAAAGACTGACACAGATACGCATCAGCAAAACCACCGCCATCGAAAATTATTTCCGCGATTTGCAGACGGCTATCAATCTTATTTCTTCACATGAACTCACAGACAATCTGATGATGGAATCTCGACTGGACAGTCATCCAGAGTTTCGTCGGCTTTTGGATAACTACGTTTTGGATTTCAATATCTACGACATGGCCTTGGTCAATCCCAAAGGGACTGTGATCTACACGACCCGTAAAGATATCGAAGACGGCACTTCACTTTTAAAGAACGGCCCCTCGATCAGCAAACTGAAAGATCTTTTTACTTGGGGAATGAAAGCTCAAGAGGGATCGACTCTGTTTTTGGACTTTGACAAAGACACCCTCAGCCCCAACTCGGCGACAGGGTATGTAGCGGCTCCCGTCTATCGCAATAACAATATCGTCGGCGTTCTGATGCTTAAAATTTCTATTTCAGAGATTGACCGCATCACCAGTGATAACTTCGCCTGGGCAACCCATGGAATGGGACAAACCGGAGAGACCTTGATTTACGGCGAAGACTGGAGCTTGCGCAACACGGGACGTTTCCGTGTCGAAGGCATTCAAACCAGCAAAGCTGTCAATGAAGCAGAGGTTCTTTCCTCCAACCGCGGCGATGAAGACATTAAAAAAATCGAAAATCTCAGTGAGGTGCGCGAACTCGGCACGGATTATCGTGGTCAGAAAGTCATTCGTTCGATCGGGAAAATTTATTTACCCAATGGCGAACTTTGGTACATCCAAACAAAGATTGACGAAAGCGAAGCCTTTGCTGTTCTTGATCGTATCGCCATCGCCTCCAGTGCCGCCGCTGTATTGATCTTTATTCTTTTCTTCTTTGCGACGTTTGCCGCGACTGGAAAAGTTGTCGAGCCTATTCAGCTTTTGACCGATCGACTGGAAAAGCTGGGAACTAGCAACCTCACGCAAAAGATCAACTATAATTCCAAAGATGAAATCGGCCTTCTGGTCAGCAAATACAATCAGCTTGCGGACCGTCTTGAGACCACCACCGTTTCCAAGGAATTCTTAGACAGCGTTATCCAATCTATTAAAGCTTTTTTGTTCATCGTGAAAGTCTCTCATCACGAGGATTGGCGCCAATGTTCTTACGTGATTTCACAAGCCAATGAATCGGCTTTAAAACTTTTAGGTCTGTCACCAAATCAAATGTCCCAGATTGATTTGAAAACAGTGATCCATGCGCAACCTGAATTTAATAACTACATGTGGCTCCTGCAAACCCGTCACAGCATTGAAGCTGAAATCGTCAATCATGAGGGTCGACGAGTTCCAATGCTGATGAATTGGGCCGCTCTTCCAAACCGTACAAGCAAGGATCTCACTTTCGTTTTCGTCTGCACCGATATCACGGACCGTATCACCGCGGAAACAGCCTTGATTGAAGCGCGTGAGCAAGCCGTGAAAGCCTCCCAGGCGAAATCAGAATTCTTGGCTCGTATGAGTCACGAAATCAGAACTCCACTCAATGCAATTATTGGTATCACCGACATTCTTGCCGAGTCTGATCTTAAACCAGAGCAAGCACAGTTGGTGAGAGTCTGTGCTAATGCCGGGGAAAATCTTCTTTCTTTGATCAATGATATTTTGGATATTTCTAAAATCGAAGCCCGCGAAGTTCGTCTTGAAAGAATTGCTTTCGACCTAGAAGCCACGACCACAAATATCTGCGACATTTTAAAACAAAAAGCAGCGGAAAAAAATCTGCAGTTCCATTTACGCATGAACTTGGACCAAGATGAATCCCATCTTGTTATCGGAGACCCGACCCGTCTTCGTCAGATTCTTTTTAATCTGATTGGGAATGCCATTAAGTTTACACAAACAGGTGAAATCTCTGTCGCAGTGGATTTTGAAAGCAGCGACAAAAAATTCGTACGTTTTGCCATTCAGGATACAGGAACGGGGATTCCGCGCGATAAGCAGCACTTGTTATTCCAAAATTTCGTTCAGGCGGACAGTTCTATCACTAGAAAATTCGGTGGCAGCGGTCTTGGACTTACGATCTCCAAAAACCTTGTGGAGCTTATGGGCGGTCGTATCTGGTTCCAAAGTGCCGAAGGCAAGGGCAGCTCCTTTTTCTTTACAATTCCTTTCTTGCCGGCAGATGCGTCTCACGAACCTGTTAAAACGGCGGAGACCGTTCGTCCTTCTCAACCGACCCAGCCCATAGAATCCAGCATCACTCGCAATGCACGCATTTTGATAGTCGACGATACCGAGGACAACCGCTTCCTTTTACTGACTTATCTTAAAAAACTTCCGTTTGATGTTGTCCAAGCTGAAAACGGGCTTGAGGCGATTGAAAAAGTTTTCCGCGAGCCTTTTGATTTGATCTTGATGGACATTCAAATGCCTGTGATGGATGGCTATGCGGCCACTCAAAAAATCCGTCAATGGGAGATTGAACAAAATAGAAAACCGATTCCAATTATTGCCGTCAGTGCGAATGCCATGGCAGAAGATGTGCAAAAATCTTTGGATGCTGGTTGCACAGAACACGTCACAAAACCGATTAAGAAATCGGCTTTGTTAGAAATGATTCAACGCTACACTATTTAAACCAACCGCCCGTGACGAATTTGTGTGACTTTGTTGGCAAGAACATCCACATCACGCTGATCGTGAGTCACCAATAACGTCGGAATTTTTTCGGTTTCGATCACTCTTTGCACGAGCTTACGACTTTCCTCGCGCAATTCTTGGTCCAACGCAGAAAAGGGCTCATCTAATAACAACAATCTAGGTTCACCCATAATTGCACGGGCAATCGCCACGCGCTGCTTTTCTCCACCAGACAACACAGCGGCTTTGCGTTTTAAAAAGCCTTCCATCTGCATGACTTCGGTGAGTTCTTTCATACGCTCAGAAACTTTCTTTTCATTCACATTGCGAGCTTTGGCTGCAAAAAGAATATTTTCTTCCGCGGTCATATGAGGAAAAAGATCCAAGGTTTGAAACACAACACCCAAACGTCTTTGCGGCGTTTTTAATTTCGCAAGATCAACACCTTGAAAAGTCCACTTCATTCCCGGACACGCTTCAAGTCCCAAGAGAATACGAAACACTGAAGTTTTACCAGAGCCTGAAGGTCCCATTAAAACCGTGACCCCTTCATCAAGAATATCCCAGGCATCAATATCCAACTTAAAGTCGCCATAATCACGGTGCAAATTTTCGACGTAGGACACGACTTCCTCCCACACATGCAGTGAAACACAAAAGTCCTGACAGAATAATCAAACTGCTTAAAACGATTGCTTGGTTCAGACGATACCCTGACATCAAGGTCTCCGTCATCATCGCAATGCTGAGGTCCCTGTGCGCTAGAATTCTGGAAACCGCAAAATCCCCACAGGCCCAAACAGAGGCAATTCCGGCAAGAAGCCCCGCACGTGTTGAAATCTGTGGAAATAGAATCTCTTTAAAAATTTGTTTGTGAGAAGCCCCCATCGCATAAGCCACCGTCATCTGCGATTGCAAAGCATGAAGCTCACTGTCCCAACCCATGCGAAAAAGACTGTTCAGACTTAGAAGTGTTAAAGCCACGGGAATTTTTATGAACGGATAAAAACTTTCATTCGGCGTTAGAATTAACAAACTAAAACAGGCCAAAGAAGTCGAAGGAGCGACATAACCATTTAAGAACTTTTCAAACCACGCTTTAGGCCAACAATATGCAATAGCCAGAAGCCCCAGATAACAAAGCAATCCCACACTCAAGCCGAGCGCCATGCTGCCCAGAAAATTCCAGAAAAGAGCGGATTGAACTTCGTAAAATGTTGAGATCATTGAAAGGCCAGAGACAAAACCCTGCACATATCCAAAGAGATACAAAAACGAAAGTCCCGCGACGACGACAACTCCCGAACGGCTTTTAATAAGACTTAAATTTGCAACGCGCGTAGAGTGCGAACCTTTCCCGCGGCTGGCAATGAAAGATAATGCAAAAATAAAAGTGGATTGCAGAAACGCCAATAAGACCGCGTCTCCCCAATCACTGGAAAGACGGATTTTTTCATAGATCAAAACTTCGACGGTCGTCCCCTTGCCGCCGCCCACAATCAGCGGAACCGCGAAGCTTCCAAAGCACACGACGAAAATGAACAAACCTAAGAGCCAGAAATCTTTTCGAAGTGTCGGAAAAAGTCCTTTCCACAAAAAGTATCTGCGACTGGCGCCTTCAACATAGGCGAGCTCCACCATGCCGCCCATTTTGTTTTCAATAATGCCAGCAAGCAAAACGGCGACCAGACCAAAATTCATCAGAGTGTGAACGATCACAATACCAGCCACTCCCATAGGGAAAGGCTCAATGATGTTCAATGTGGAAAGCAAAATAAATATCGGCGGAAGAAAATTCGGCAGCAAACACAAGATCTCAAGAACAAAGCGGCCTTGTTTGCGGGGACCTTCATTCAGACTGAGAAGTCCCAAGGACACCCAAAAACCCACCAGCAGAGAAAAAAACGCCGAGAAAAATGCTTGAATGAAACTGTTTTTAAATGCCCAAAATAATTCTCCCCAATCCGGCATCTCGGTCACACGAAATTGTGTGAATAAGAAGAGAAAGGGGAACAAAAGAAACAAAACAAAACTGAGACGTAGACACTGTCTTAGATTCAATTGAGTTCGCCTCGGCGGACCTCTGTCCAACGGCGCAAAAGACGATCGACCTCAGCAGCAGAAAGAATTTCTACTTGGCCCATCGTTTTTACATTCATCAACGGCGCAAAAGGAGTATTTTCCATCACACCTTTCATCACCGGGAACATATAGTTCTTTTCCATGATGATTTTTTGGCCTTCAGGAGAAAGCATCAGGTTGATAAACTGCTCTCCCAATTCACAGTGACGACAAAACTCCGGGATTCCCACGAATTCAAATTGCACTGGAAGTGGTTCGTTAAAGGGCAATGCAATATAGTCCTTATTTTTTTCTTCGATCTCGTGATAGAGCGGCGATGTCACGTAAGAATAAACCAGCTTTGCCTGCTTATTCGTGAAAAGACCGTAAGCGGTGGACCAAGTTGGTGAGAAACTGTGAACCTGTCCCATCAATTTTTGCAAATATTTGAAACCTTCGTCTTCACCTTTAGAACGAATCACCCAATACAAGAACTGCATGCCCGGAGAACTCGTGCGAGGATCTTGAAGGGCAATTTTTTTTGCAAGTTCGGGCGCTAATAAATCGTCTAAAGAAGCTGGAAAGCGAGGAAGATCCCCTTTTCTCGTCACAAACGTCAAGGCTCCCCAATCATAGGGCACAAAGAAGCTATTGGACAATGCGGGCTTCACCGAATCGTAAACATTGAGTTGTCCCAAGCTAAGCTTGCGCCAAGACTGCTCGGCAATTGCTTTGGATAAATCAAATTGATCAAGACCGATAACGACGTCAGCGCCTAAGCTTTCACCTTCGATTTTCAGACGCTGCAAAAGAATTCCTGAGTCACTGCCTTCGATGAACTCCACTTTGCACTTACAAGTTTTCTCAAATTGTTCTTTTAAAAGAGGCCCCGGCCCCCAGCGTCCGGTGAAAGACGCATAACCAAACACACGAATTGTCGGCAATGAATTTGAAGCCGCTCCCTGCTCGGTTTTATTGAGAACCGCCAGAAACAAACCCAAGAAGATAACTGCCATGAAGAAGATAAAATGTTTCACGTCTTACCACCACAAACCGCGACGACGTTTGAAGAAATAATAATCAAAGCCCAAGCAGCGTCCTGCGCCCACCCAAGCTAAAATCAGGTGAATCGCCAAAAATGTTTTATAAAGATCTTCTGAACCGGGACCTGAGATGAACAGCATCGTCACGCACAGAAGAACACCCAAAAGAGCCACGGGTCTTACAACGTATCCAATGATGTAGGAAATGGCGATCGCGAATTCAAGGCCCAGAATAATAAACGCGACTGTTTGCCAATTGGGAATCATCTGACTGCTCGCAAAGATCTTAAACCAATTCGGTGCATGACTTGCCGGCAGCCACTCCGCCATTTGATCAGCAATGCGCGGACGAGTTAAAAAATCTCCGCGAAACTTCATCATTGCTTGTTCCAAATAGTAATAGCCTAAGAAAATTCTTAAGAAAGAAATCGGTAAAAGATGGCCTACGTATTTAACGCTCTCAAAGAATGCAACAAACATGAAACCATTGTGAACTAGACACCCTTCTTAGGGCAAGTCTCCTCTAGGAAACAATGACTGCAATCAGGTTTTCTCGCCTTACAGATAGCTCGGCCGTGAGAGATCAAATAATGCGACAGCATGACCCAGTCTTCCTGAGGCACATGCTTGCAAAGTTCCTTTTCAATTAGCACGGCATTTTCAGTCTTTACCCAACCAAGGCGGTTGGACAAACGAGTCACGTGCGTGTCCACGACAATCCCACTCGCGATACCAAATGCGTTTCCTAAAACGACGTTCGCCGTCTTGCGCCCCACTCCCGGCAACTCGACCAAAGCCTCGAGATTTTGCGGGATTTCGCTTTTGTATTTCTCAACAAGCTCAATCGCAGCACCTTTAAGACTCTTGGCTTTGTTCTTAAAAAAGCCCGTGGAACGAATGATATTTTCAATATCCTCCACCGGAGCTTTCGCCATCTTTTGCGGGGTCGGATACTTTTTAAAAAGGTTTGGGGTCACCATGTTCACGCGTTCATCCGTGCATTGCGCAGAGAGAACGGTGGCAACTAAAAGCTCATAAGGATTTGTGAAATTAAGAGCGCAGTGGGCGTCGGGGTAATAGCGCTTAAAAAGCTCAATGGTCTCCAGGATAGGAGCTGCTTTTTTGACGACCTTTTTAGGGGTTGTTTTCTTGGCTGGGGATTTCTTTTTACTGATCGCCATCGTTTCCGATGGCTTCAACTGGACAACCTTCCATCGCCTCTTTGCATAGAGCTTCTTCTTCAGGAGTTTCCGGTTGTTTAGCCACGAAAGCATGGCCGTCTTCTTCATGCATAGAAAAGTTCTTAGGAGCCGTCAGAACGCAGGCATCGCAGGCAATACATGATTGATCCACGAACATTTTACCCGGTTTATTCTCTTTCCATTGCTGACTCTTATCGGCCATGAGGTCTCCTAAATATGCGACCTTAATATAAAACTTTTGACCTCTATGTCAAATCCAGTTCCAGACTTGGGTCGCATTTTTCACACCTCGGACTTTGCCACACTAGGGACCTCTGCCGTTTAACGCTAGACTATGTAAGGGGTAGGAAGGTTCTCTCACAATTAAATACTTCAGACAGTCCTCGCTGACGCGGTTCCTTTGGAACCTGCTGCTGCGGAACTCGCATTTAATTGTGAGAGAACCTCCCTACCCCACACAGTTTATCTTTAAAAAGGAGAGGGCTCTATGGAAGGACCCCGTTCACCGTCTGAGAATGAATTGCCAGGCGTGTTGGAGTTTTTGAATAAAAAGTTGCGCAATGAGGCTTCTTGGTCGATTGCGGCGGAGTATCCGACGGCGTTTTCTTCTAACAACTTGCATAATATGCGTATTATTGCGGATGAGGGGCATGTTCTTTCTCATGCTGTGTTGAAGCCTCTAATTATTAAGTCACCGCATGTAATTTTTAAAGTGGGTGCGATTGGGTCTGTGGTGACTGATGATCAACATCGTGGTCAGGGATTAAGCACGAAAGTGATTTCGGATTGTTTGAAGCTGGCTACGGAACAGTCTTGTGACATTGCTATTTTGTGGACGGATCTTTTTGATTTTTATCGCCGGATGGGTTTTGAACTGGCTGGCAGTGAGATCAGTTTTGTGGTGGAAGAGAACTTCGACATTCCGCCGGTCAATCTTCGTTTTTCAACGGATACTAAAGTTTCTCCGGATGCGATTTATCGTCTTTACTCTGCTCATTCTGTGAACTCAGTTCGTACGATTGAGGAAACTCGAAAGTTTCTCTCGATTCCGCAAACGAAAGTTTACACGGCTTGGGAGTCCAATGGCCAACTTGCTGCTTATGCTATTGAAGGCAAAGGAGTGGATCTTGGTGGTTATATCCACGAGTGGGGCGGCTCTGCATCGAAATTGATGGCGCTTTTCAGTTTCATTCGTGCTCATAAAAATCAACCTTATACGATTATTTGTCCTCGCCATGCGCAGAATTTGATTCAACAGTTGCAGCAAAAACCTGTGACGATGAATCAAGGTTTCTTGGGCATGATCAAACTTGTGAACTTTGATCAACTGTCTGCGAAAATCAAACGCGCTTTCCGTGCCGAAGGTGTCGCGGATATCGTCTTGGAAAAACACCCGCAACATTTTGTGTTCGGCGTGGGCCAAGATCTTTTCACTATCAATAATGAAACCGACATGGTTCGCCTTCTTTTTGGCCCGGTGGATTACCGCGCTTTAGGAATGTTCAAAGAAGAGACCATTCAAAAACTTGAAAAAGTATTGCCACTGAATCTGTGGATCTGGGGATGGGACTCTATATGAGTTTAAATAAAATCATCATATTACTGGCGCTCACAGCCAGTATGGTTTCTTGTATTAAAGAGCCCGTTGAGGAAACGGAAGCGCCCGCGACAGCTCAAGAAGTTTATTCCGCCGTGGCTCAAGGTTGGGGCAATACCGATCCCCTCACGATGGCGCCGAATGATTTTCTTTTTCAGGAAACAGAACAAACAATAGAAAACAATCCAAAGCCTTTCTATGTTCTGCAAGAAGGCATTACGATTTCTAAAAAAGAAGAGCAGACAGACTCTTGGCTTTATACTTTTCTTTATCAAACAAAAGTCTATAAGCAGGATCAAGAAGGTGCGCAGTCCACTCGCGAAGATCATCGTACGGTTGGAAAAGCCAATGCGGCTGTAACGATGGCGCAGAATGCTTTGCGGGCAGCCAAACCTTACGCTTCGTTAAAAACTTTGGCTGAAGACAATCAAATGTCTTTGGGCTTTGAGCGCATTTACGGTTTAGCAGGTTCTTGTGTTAAGACCGACGCTCTTGATAAATACTGCAAAGAAGATTTGGGAATGGATAGCTGCGAAATTCAATGCTCGAATCTTAAGACAGCGGACGAAGTGCGTCCCCTGCCCGATATGATCAAAGCGCAACCCAATTGCGGTGGTTTTGCCGACTGCACTTATCATGTGAAAACGGTTCAATTCAATTGGACGATTTCTCTAAAAAAAGGTGAATCGGTAGAAACACAAAAAGTGAATTACTCTATTGCTTTGAGTCCTGACATGCCGTTCTTCTCGCGCATGAACGAATATTGCTATCGTCAACTGTACACAGTGCAAGATCAGAAAGTTCTCGTCACGACGTGCACTAAGTTAAAGAACTTTAAAAAGGGCGGAACCTAGAGTAATCTAAAACCTCTTTCGGGAGGTTTTATGAAAAAGATTGCCGTTGTTTTATCTGGTTGCGGGCATCTTGATGGCAGTGAGATCACAGAGTCCGTCAGTTTGCTGATTGCTCTTCACCAAGCCGGAGCAGACGTTTCTTGTTTTGCTCCCGACATCGAAATTCCAGTGATGAATCATATCGAGGGAAAACCTCAAACAGAAAAGCGCCGTCTGCTTGTCGAAGCTGCGCGCATTGCTCGTGGAAATATTCAAAGTCTCGATCAGCTTCAAGTGAAAGACTTTGATGCCTTGGCATTCCCTGGCGGCTACGGAGCTGCAAAAAATCTTTCAAACTGGGCCGAAAAAGGTGCCAAATGCGATGTGAATCCTGACGTCAAACGCGTGATTTTAGAATTCCACAGCGCGAGCAAACCGATTGGTGCATGCTGTATTGCTCCTGTTTTGTTAGCGCGTGTTCTGGGCGATAAAAAAGTCACTGTGACAATTGGTGAAGATCCTGAAACAGCGGCCGAAATCAAAAAGACAGGCGCACAACATGAAGATTGTCCTGTTGATGATTACATCACCGATCGCGAGGGAAAAATCGTCACAACTCCAGCATATATGTATGACAATGCAAAACCGAACGAGGTCTTTAAAGGCATCTTTGGTTTGGCGCATGAACTTGTAGAGTGGGCGTAAGATGAAAACAGTTGTCGCACTTATTTTCGGTGGAAAGTCAGCAGAGCACGAGGTTTCCTTACGCTCTGCTAAAAACATCGCCGATGCTTTGGATAAAGAAAGTTTTGTTCCCGTGCTTATCGGAATTAGTAAAGAAGGCAGCTGGTATCGCTTTCCGGATACAAATGTCTTTCAAGCAACGAAAGTTGTTGATTCTGCTTTACCACCGAATGCGGAACCAGTGGCCTTGATTTCTCTTCAAGGAAAACCAGTGCTTTACTCTTTGAAAGACCAATCAAAAGCATCTGTGGATGTAGCGTTTCCCATTCTGCATGGAACTATGGGAGAAGATGGAACCATTCAAGGTCTTTTCAAAATGGTGCAATTGCCTTTTGTCGGTTGTGGAGTTTGGTCTTCCGCTGCCGGCATGGATAAAGAAGTGATGAAACGTCTTCTTGTCGAAGCGAAAATCCCGAATGCGCGTTACATGCTTTTGACTCCGTTTAAAAACATTTCTTATGCAGAAATCACGGCACAATTGGGCTCCCCGTTCTTTATTAAACCTGCCAATGCGGGGTCTTCTGTCGGCGTTCACAAAATCAAAAATGCGGAAGAGTTTGCGACCAAATTGAAAGACTCTTTCCAATTCGATAACAAAGTTTTAGCAGAAGAGTTTGTTCAAGGTCGCGAGATTGAATGCTCCGTAATGGGACATAATCATGCTCCGCAAGCGTCTTTACCTGGCGAAATCATCCCGCAGCATGAATTTTATTCTTATGAAGCTAAGTACATTGATGACAATGGCGCTCTTCTAAAAATCCCGGCAGAAATGACAGCGGAACAAGTTCAAAAACTGCAATCCTTGGCGAAAAAAACGTATCAAGTGATGGGCTGTGACGGATTGACCCGTGTGGATTTTTTCATGAAGGCGAACGGTGACATTTTCGTAAATGAAATCAACACGATCCCAGGTTTTACAAAAATCTCGATGTATCCAAAAATGTGGGAAGCCGCTGGCGTTTCCTATAAGGACTTAATCACGAAGCTGATTCATTTCGGTCTTGAGAAATATCAAGAAGAGCAGAAGCTCAAAACCAGCTACTTAGATTAACGATCTGCAATGAAAGTCATCAAAAGGCCTTCCTGGTGAAGGCTTTTTTTCTGTCCTACGTCTGGATATTTACAAAATGGAATTTGTTTATAATAATCCCACATCTGTCCGATAAAGAGAGTATGGGACCACGACGATTTTGGCGACACCTTTCAGTTTCAAACAAACTTTACGCTGTTATCGGCGTGATGGCCTTTCTTATTGCTTTAGAGCTTTTCTCTCTCTACTTCGCGATGAATACGCTTTCTTCCTTACGCGGTTTCGTCACAGGTGAAAGCTTGTGGTCGAAAGCGCAAAAAGATGCCGTGATCAGCTTGCACAAATATGCGCGCACTCGTGATCCAGAATTCTATCGCTCTTTCCGTGAAAATCTGGAAATTCCTTTGGGCGATAGTAAGGCACGTCGAGCTTTAGAAAAAACGCCGCCCAATATTCACGAGGCTCACGAAGGTTTTGCACAAGGACGAATTCATCCCGATGACGTTCCCGGCGTTGTGCATTTGATTTTGAAATTCAATAATGTCTCTTACGTCGCCAGAGCCATCAGCATCTGGCAAGAAGGTGACGATCTGACCAACGAGATGATCTCTTACGGAGAAAATCTTCACCATTTGATTTCCACTCGGGCCCCGGAAAAAGAAATCATCACGACACTGGATAAAATCGACGAACTCAATGATCGTTTAACAATTTTAGAAGGAAGTTTTTCTTACACCTTGGGTGAAGGTTCACGCTGGCTTGAAGGTCTTTTAATGATCACTCTTCTTCTAGCAGTGTTGATTGTAGAAGGCACAGGCTTGTTTCTTACCGTTACCTTCAGCCGCAATCTTTCAAAAGGACTTAAAGAGCTCAATGTCGCCGCTCACAAAGTAGGCCACGGCGAGTTCGATGTTCATGTCCCCGTACGCTCAGGTGATGAGTTGGGACAGCTCGCAGAGTCTTTAAACAAAATGGCTTTCGACTTACGCCACAGTATCGGAGAACGACAGCAAGCCGAACAAGCAAGCCAGTTAAAAAGTTTATTTCTTGCAAATATGAGTCACGAGATCCGCACACCTTTGGCTGCGATTATCGGATTCTCGGACTTGCTTAAAGATAAAAATCTACCCGAAGAAGAACGCCTGCAATATTTGAATGTCATCCATCGCACAGGAGAAAATCTCACTCGCATTATCAATGACATTCTAGATTTATCTAAAGTCGAAGCCGGTCACTTAGAGATTGAAAAAAGTCAGTTCTCTTTGTCTTCACTTCTGGATGACATTCACGTCGTGATGGTGGCAAAGAGCCAAGACAAGCCTATTCATATTGAATTCAACCGTCGCGGCATCGTTCCCGATATGATATATACGGATCCTCTTCGGTTACGCCAAGTTCTGACAAATGTTTTAGGTAACGCCATTAAGTTCACGGAAAAAGGCTACGTGCGCATGACCTACGAAGTTTCTGGCGATAGCCTTGTTTTCACAATTCAAGACACCGGTGTCGGTATAGCGCAAGACAAACGCACCCTGCTGTTTCAGGCATTCAGTCAGATCGACAATTCGGTTTCAAGGAAATATGAAGGCACAGGATTGGGTCTAGTACTCTCTAAAAAGTTAGCGCAAATGATGGGTGGAGATGTGACTTTGGATGACAGCCAAATCGGTAAAGGTTGCACATTCACCGTGCGAATTGCCTTGCAAACGGTGGCTCCAACCATAGCCAGAGCTTCCACTCACCGCGGAGAAATTCATCTTGGAAAACAACTCGCCAGCACAAATATACTTTTGGTCGATGATGTCGAAGACAACCGTCTTTTGATTCAGCGAATGCTAAGTAAAAGGGGCGCCAAACTGACCTTAGCGACAAATGGCGAAGAGGGTCTCAACAAAGCTTTGGAAAATAATTACGATATTATTTTAATGGATATTCAAATGCCGGTGATGGATGGCTACACGGCCACACGAAAATTACGTCAAGCCGGATATAAAAAACCGATCATTGCCCTGACTGCTCACGCTATGAAGGATGATCGGGAACGTTGCATAGAAGCCGGTTGCACGGATTATTTAACCAAACCCGTGCAAGTCGAAGCATTGATTCAAACGATATTAACGCATTCGATGGAAGAAATGACTTAGTTTGAACAATTCATTATTTTATTCTTTGTGATGCAGGAAGTTTGTACTTCACCATTTGCACCATTTTTCCCATCGGGTCCTTTGTCGCCTCGTGGTCCCATCAATCCCCGGATTCCTCCACAATTTTGCCCTCTGCTATCGACCGTGGGATTGCCTCCGTCGCCGCCGTCGCCACCGACACCTCCAGGTTTGCCCATTCCTCCCACGCCTGGAACTTTTTCGACATTGTGAACAAAACGACTTGAGTCTTCGATAGAGATTTCTAAAGTACCCGTGGCCCCGCCTTTTTTGCCGTCTCCACCGGGATATCCCGGAAGACCTTTAAGGCCTTCAGCACCGCTATAGTCAAATGGCAAAAGAGCTTCAGGACGACGGCGTTGGCAGAACCTTTCACTACGTCCGTCTTTGCCTTTCGGTCCTTTAAGTGCAAAATCAGGATATTTCGCCGGGATTCCATCTCCGCCTGATTCACCACGCATTTCGATAGTAAGACCTCCAACCGCGACACCAAGATCTAAAAGAATATGTCCTCCAGATCTTCCTTCTTCACCTAATTGCGCCTTCATATTTTTGGGAAAGGTCGCAATTCTTCCTTTAGCAGAAACAAAACGATTGGCATGGATTCGAACATTGTTTCCCATGGTATAAAGAACGCCGTTTTCCTCAAGGCGGAGTTCATCAAACTGAAATTCGAAATCTTTGTTTTTGCCAGATTCCACAGAAAGCATTTCTTCTTCAGTGACGATTTTACCGTTCCAAATGTAGAGGTTTTTATCGACCACAAGATTTCCCATGCTTTGAACTTCGACCATAGGTTCTGGCGCCTGCGGTGTTTCATCGTCAGCGTCCTTAAATTCTACGCAGCCCGCGAGCATTACCAAAGCAGCGAATCCGGTTGTTAGCTTTAAGATTGTTTTCATTATTATCTCCTTTTCATCGCATTGAGGCCTATACAAAAGAGTCACCTTCAGAGGAATCAAAGAGACGACGCCAGGGTTCCGGACACCGGACGTTGGCCTGTGAACAGCTTTTGCAGTGGCTCCTTAATGCTCCAGGATGGAGCCTTGGCCGTAAAGGTCGATGAACTCGAAGGAACGAGACAAAATGGAATACAGCAAGATCAACTACTTTGAAAAAGCCGACTCGAAAAAGCACCGCGAGTTTATAATTTCTCAAAACAATTGCATACTTTGCGGCACAGTGCTGGAGCTAAAACACATTGCTGATCGCGGAATTTCTGAAATCAAAGAAGAAGCATTCTGCCCTCATTGTGAAGTCAAAACTCGGGCGAAAACGCATAATTTGAATTGAGCTTCGTCAAAAATTCGACAGGGGATTTCGTCAGAAGGTTGACGTTATAAGGTCCCCGCCAATTTTTTTACATCCGAATAAAAGCTTCCAGACCAAGACATCTCAGGATTTCCAAAACTGGATTGCTTATGTCCAAAGATCGTTTCTGTCTCGCCTTTTGTCCAAGAGTTCACCCACACATGAGCACACTCTAATTGCGAAATCACCTTCATCACTTTTTCCGAAGGTCCCCACACAACACCCGAATGAGCAAGGTAACTTGTATTCGCCCACTTCAAAGCCTCGTGTTGATATTTAACTGGAGTTATCAACAATAAAGGTCCTTGCAGCTCGTCTTGTTGAAGAACGCTACAGTTTGGGAGATCGAGCATCACCGTGGGTTTATAAAAATAGCCAGGACCGTCGTGACGAGTTCCGCCGACAAATACTTTTCCATGCTCTTCTACACCGCCGCGAATTTTTGCATCAATGCTTTGGATCGCTTCCTCTGAAATTAAAGGTGTCCACACTTCAGAGCCACGCGGATCTTTAAGAGGTGTTAATGCCGAGAGATATTCTTTGGCGACAGTCAAAAAATCTTGAGCAAAGGACTCAAGAACAAAGATACGTGAAATATTCCAACAGAGCTGACCCTGTCCCATCAAAAATGGACGAAGGATTTCGGGCATCAAATTTTTATAATCTGTATCCGCTAATACAATCGCGGGATTCTTTGCACTCCCATTGAGTTGCATTTTTTTAAATTGCGAAAGACCCGCCTTTGCTATGCTTTCCATGGTTGAAGTTTTGCCAACGGCCGTAACCGCGTGAATGCTGGGGTGACCTGCAATCACTTGAGCAATATCACTTCCACCTTGCAAAATATTGATGACGCCTGTTGGGACTTGCGCCGCTTTTGCCGCCTCACCCAGAATTTTTGCCGTGATCGGAGACTGCTCGGAAATTTTAATGATCACAACATTTCCAGCAGCCAAGGCCGGAGCCAACCTTTCGATCACGAGTTTTAAGGACAAGCACCATGATGTGATAAGACCCATCACACCATTAGGTTGTTGTGAAATATGTGTCGACATTCCTAGCAAAAGACTTTGCGCATTGTTTTTCAAAATTTGAACGGCAGGTCTCACACTGTTTTCTAAAACAAAGGAATACGAAAGACCCTGATGAAGGGCTTCTTCATAGGCAATAGCCTCGGCATTTTGTTCTAGGTAAGCGGCCATTTTAGCTAACAACTCAGATCTATTTTCTTTTGAAAGCTCTTTAAAAAGAGGTGCCGCTTTTTTTGCGATCTGCAAAGTTTTAATGACGTCCATAGCGTCGCTTGACGCCACTTGCGCTAAAACGCTTCCATCAAAAGGAGAATATTTTGTGAAGGTTGCTTTGCTTTCGGCAGGGACAAATTCCCCGCCTATAAAATTTGAGAGGTCCAAAGAACATCCTAGTACAAGTTTTGGTTTCGATACTGCATCAGATGATGCGCCAACATATCTGATTTAAGTACCTCATCCGCGACTCCAAGTTCAATGGCTTTCTGTGGAGCATAGGGAAATTGCGCTTCTTCAGGGTGCTGCACGACGCTAGCGCCACCCTTTTTCTGCACTTCAATAAGACCGTCGACACCATCGGTTCCGAATCCACCTAACAAGACAGCGTAGACGCCTTTGGAATAACTTTGGGCTGCTGACTGAAACAAAACGTTGCTTGATGGCAGCTGCGAACAAACAGGAGCCCCTTTTACGATGTTCAGCATAGGACCATGCGGACCTGCTTGAATTTTTCCGTGATGTTCAGAAGGGATAAAATATACATGTCCCATTCTTAAGAAATCTCCATCCTTTGCAACAACGGATGTCACTTTTGAACCGACCTTCAGCTTACTGATAAAGGCTGTGATAAAATTCGCTACCGTACTGCATGACACCACCACAGGTGGCGTATCCGCAGCCAATCCTTTTACGAATTTTTCCAAAGCGTCGGCACTTCCGGCATTTCCCCCCAGAACAACGACTTTTAGCTCCGCAGCTTTTCTAAGTGTAGAGGTCGCGTTGCTTGCGCTTTTCATTTCCATCACTGGCGGAGCCTCTTTTAGTTTTTTAAGAACATTGACTGAAGCCGCCGCACGAACTTTATCGACGAGCATTCCTGCAAGGTCCTTTAAAACTGCCGGATCAAACTGCGAAGGTTTATGGACAAATTCTATGGCGCCTAATTCCAAGGACTTCAGAGCGGCTTCCCCGGTGCTTGCGAGTGAAGACACCATCACAACGGGAATCGGATGATGTTTCATGATTTTTTCCAGGAACATCACACCAGACATTTTTGGCATCTCGATGTCCAAGGTGATCACGTCTGGTTTTTTATTTAGAATAAGTTCACGAGCTTGATAGGCATCTGCCGCCGCTCCAACTACTTCCAAACCGTTCTTGGTAAAAATATTTGTGAAAAGAGTTCTTACTGTTGCCGAGTCATCGACAACTAGAACTTTCACGTTTTTCGCTACAGACAAGGGTTTGAAGCCCGAGACATCCACAGGTCTTTCCACAGTACCACTGTCTTTTGAAGAATTGTGAAGCACGTCAAATGTCGCCGTGTTCAACTTAATGGTTCTCGCAGATTCGCCTGCAACGTTTTTTTCTAAAATGGGAATACCCAGTTCCTTAAGCATTTTTTCGGCCAGATCAATGTTGCGCTTTCCAATGCCATCACCTAATTGTGCCACACTGATAACGTTAGCGCCGCCGTAAATCTTGGCTTGCAATTTATTGCGATTCGCTCCCAAGCGCACACACTCTTCAATAAGAATGGGAATCGCATGACTTCCATAACGGGTATTGGCTCTTTCTTCAGGAAGGCCGTCTGACAAAAGATAATGGTTCAAACCACCGATTTTTGTCGTCGGATCGTAAAGAGCCACGGCAACACAGGAGCCAAGAAGAGTTGAGATGATGGTCTCTTCTTTAAAGGCCGCCACTTTTCCGGGAAACAAATAGTGCGTGTTCATTATGCCACCAATTTTTCTAAATCCAGCACCATGACGCTTTTATTTTCTCTGATAAAGAATTGCTTCACAAAAGAAGCTTGAATCATGGCTGAATGGTTTTCTATATTTTGAAGTTCCGAATCGCGTAAACTTAAAAGGTCGTCGGTTTCAGTCACCTGCAAAGAAAAACGCACGCCCTCATGTTCGCAGATAATGTAGTAAGAATTTTTGGCGTCCACGGTTGCAAAGCCATGATCTTGAAAGTTCACGACCGGAACAGCTTCGCCTCGGAAAGGAATCACACCAAGAAGTCCCGGCTTTTTTTGAGGTAATGAGTAAAGAGGTAAATGGCTGCTGATTTCCACGACGTTGAGTAACGGAATCGCAAAATCCTGCTCGCCCCAACGGCAATGCAAAAATAGAGTTTCGTGGCGGCTCTCTGCCACCAAAGAAAATTTTGCGGCAAGCTCTGCGGAATATGTTTTTTCAACGATCAAAGCTTCCGCATAGGCTTTAATAGCTTTTAGAGATTTTACGAACTCAGCCGCTTCTTTTTGGCCTTCCGTTCTTTTTTCAAAGCCGTCCAGCCACTCAGCGAAGAAATTAAATTCATTGGTCTTCGCATCGACGGCCCAGGCTTTTGTTTGTTCGGAAACTTCATTACGGATACGCTTCCACAAAGAATCGTCCACAAGATCTATGAACTTGTCTGCTTCTTTCACCAGACTATCAAGGAAGTAGGTTTTTAACTCGGCCGTAAAGTCATCACCAAAGAAGTCGCTCATGCTGCTTCCTCCACTGAACCGGGTTGTCTGATCATTAAGGCGATCAACTTTTCAGGATCTACGATGTACGTCACTTTTTCATCTGCCAGAATCGAAATACCCTTAAAACCTTTTTGTTCACCGACGATCTTTCCAAATGACTTCACCACAAGATCCGTCTGAGCTTCGATTTTATCCACCAAGAGTGCAAAGATGGCCTCTTTGATCTTAACAAAGACCGCAGAGGAAGAACGAACCTGCTCTTCGCTTGCTGAAGTTCTTAGGTAGAGCATTTCACCGTAATTCATTAAAGGAACTGTGAATCCACTGAACTGACAATAACGAAGATGATCGACTGTTGTGATCTGCATTTCTGCACAAGAACTGATATGAGCCACCGATGTTAACGGCACAGCAAATTGGAAATCCTGCCATGCACAGAGCAAAGCGCTTTCCACCATAATGTGCTGAGGGATGGGCATTTCAATTCTGAAACAAGCACCTTGCCCTGGATTGTTTTCGATAAATATTTTTCCTTGATATTTTTCAACTGTGGCAAGAACGATGTCCATACCTACGCCCCGACCGGAAATCGTCGTGACTTTTTCTTTCGTTGAAAAACCCGCGTTGAAAATAAAACGATAGACTTCATCGTCAGAAAGTTTTGCCGCGGTCTCTTCTGTTACAAGTGCCAGCTTCAAAGCTCGCTGCAAGATACGTTCTTTGTCCAAACCTTTTCCGTCATCCCTAAAGACAACGTGGACGGTGTTGTTCTTTTCAGAAACTTCCAGCGACAAAGAACCGATGGGTGATTTCCCCTGGAGGGCTCTTTCAAATTGATCTTCGATACCGTGGTCAATTGAGTTGCGCGCAACATGCACCAACGCTTCGTAAAGATCTTTTCCCAAGCCTTTATCAATAAGAAGTTCACCGCCATGAAGTTCAAAGTGGACGTTTTTGTTAAGCTCTGTCGAAGCTTGGCGAACAAGAACATGCAAGCCTTGGAAACTGTCACTGACTTTCTCTTTACGAACAGATTGAACCTGATTTTGAAACTGATCGCAGATCTTAGAAAGATTTTGTGAAAAATCCGTCTGGCGTCTTTCAAACAGCTCAGGCTGTGAACGGAAGTTCACTGTTTGGTTCATCATCTGAAAGAAGTTTTTTAATACAAGAAGCTCACCAGAAATTCTGAGGAATTCATTAAGCTGTTTAACTGAAAGCCAAACACCTTCATCTTCAGCCGAAGAGGTTTGTGTCGTTCTTACGATCGAACGTTGAACGACATGGCCTTCGTTTGGAAATTCGAAGCCGCCGTAAGCGGAAATAAGCTCGATCGCTTCGCTGAGTTCTTCCGGAAAAAGTTCGCGCTTGTCATGCAAACTTTGGGCAAGAACTTTGAGAATGCGGGAACTCTTTAAAAATAAATCAATGCACTCTTTGGGAACCGGACGCGAGTCACGCTTAATACGTGTAAGAAGCGCCTCAAACTCGTGAGCAAGAGAACCCATCAACTGGCCGCCAGGAACGGAACCGACACTGCCTTTGATGGTGTGAACCTTACGGAAAAGTAAATTGATTTGGTCGGCGTTCGTGGGATCGGCTTCAAGCTTCAGAATCAGACCGTCGAGATCTTCAAGAATCTCTTTGGATTCTTCAAAAAAAACGCGTGAGACTTCTTCGACTTGTTCGAAGTCGATGAAAACGGCGGCTTCCTGTTGTGCATTTTCAAGTTCAGATTTTTCGTCAGACATAACTCTTGGAAGATCCCGCTTTCAATCAGTGTAAAGTTCCAAGAATTTATCGGCATTTTCAGGGATTTAGTTAGTTACTTCGGAGACTTATGGGACCAGATTTTAGTTACAAAATGGAAGAGCGACCTTGCGGTCGCTCTTGATTATGATTCTTTTAGAATCCAGGCGAAGGACTAGCCGGCTAAGAAGCCGTCACCTCCGCCTTGGTTATGTCAGATGTTTTAACCATAAGCACCACCTCCTCTCCAGCCCCAATAGAAGCTTTAGATGATAGTACAATGGTCTTAACAAAATGCGCCATAGTTTCATGGTCCAGTTTTTTTCTGAACCATTCAGATTGAAACAGTCAAACTACAAAGACCTGATGAACTGGATCAAAGCAGTACGGTCTGCCTTGGGAAGTTTCGCAAAATTAGATTTTGAAAATTCCGCTTCCCCACCGTGCCACAAAATCGCTTCTTCAATGGTGCGAGCTCGACCGTCGTGCAGGAAACCTGCGCGTGGATTGATCGTTTGAGTATGCCCCAATCCCCACAGTGGACGCGTCTTCCACTCGTATCCTGTAGCATCGAAATCTTGGCGTCCGTCGGCGAGTCCCTCTCCCATGTCATGCAAAAGCATATCCGTGAAAGGATAAATTTTTTGATTACGGAAAGCGGGATTTGCGTGATCACCTGTTACAAAACTTGGTTGATGGCAGCTTGTGCAACTTACCTGATGAAATAAATTGGCGCCGCGAACGATTTCAGCTTCGTCAACATTGCGACGAGCAGGAACTGCGAGAGTTTGCGAGTAAAATACAAGATCGTCAGAAACTTCGCGTGAAGCTTCGACCATTGTAGGACGAGTTTTTCCCTGCATGAAAAGATCATAGAGAGCCGTACCGACAATGCTCTCTTGAGGGAACGCATAGTTTGTCACACCGATATCACCGCGAAGGGCTCCGAGTGATTGATGGAAAACAGAGGGCGTGTTGTTTTTTAATCCAAATCGTCCCATCGAAACAGGATAAGGATCGTGAGCCATGCTTTTTTGAATATCAAAAACGTAGTTCGGTTTTCCGCTGACACCTTCGCTTGAAAGATCGCGAGCGGCCAATGCAAGAATATCGGATTCTTTGATCGCCTCAAGAAGTCCAAGACCAATCATTGGAGTTCCGATGCGTGCGCCCATCTTCACATCTTTTTCGTAAAGACGACTGCGTGTTTGCCCCGTGACGGAATCAAAATATTCGTCGTAGGCATCTGTGATCTTAAAGACTGGTTTACGCAATTGCACCACTTCCCCGTCAGGATATGTGAAGGTGCTTTTTTCGTATTTCATCCAAACTTGAGCTTGGCCTACGCCAGGAAGATCTTCGCGAACTCCCATGGAACCCAAATGGAAAAGTTGATCTGAAAAACCAGGAACAGCAACAGGAGCACCCCAATTATTTTGAGCGCTCTTTGGATGTTGGACGCCGTCTTCAATACTGATACGCAAAAAGACCGCTTCGTTTTGTCTGAGGGGAACCCACTCTTGACCAAATGGAATTACCGGCAAAGCGCCCCGACCGTCTTTCGAGTGACAAGCATTGCAGCTTGTATTGTTGAAAACGGGTCCCAAACCATAATCAAAACGACTGGCATCATCAGAAAAATTTCTTTCAAAAAGAGCATCGCCAGTTAGATGCTGGCGAATTTGTTCCTCCGTTAAATTTGCGGCGGGATTCCTGAAAGCTTGAACCGATTCACCTCTAAAAAAAACTGTCGTGTCGCCGCCTGATTTAATGGCGCGCACGTAGTCCATATCGATGGAAGGAGCCGCGTTTACCGCTGCTCCCATCATCATTCCACTCAAAGCAGTTAGAACAATCCAAGCTTTCACATCATCCCCTATTACATATCCAAAGTCGGAAGAACTTCAGACTCAAGAACACCGTGAAGAGCATTCAAAGCGTCGATGGCTTTTTGTGTGCGTGCACGACCATCTGGTGTGAAGATCGCTTGGCCGAAGTCACCGCCATTGGCAGGGCGGATGGCTTGGATCAATTGCATGCAGTTCAAAATGTCTTGTTCAACTTGTGCCGCTAAGGCAGGGTTGACTCTTTCAACAAGAGCCTTCACGCCAGGACCTTTTGTTGTTCTGTAGTGACCTGTGTAGATGCTGTAAACAGAACGGATGTTGTTTGTGAAGTCGTTCAAAGAGTTCCATGCAAATGGTGACTCAACGAGAGCCATGTTTGCAGAACCGATGTCAGCACCCATTGGATCAGACATTTTACCGTTGGCTACTTCGTCAACGATGCCCATCATACCTTGGACAAATTCTTCCATCACGGCTCTGTCAGACGTGTAAAATTGGTTATCAAAACCGGGTTTGCTAATCACTTTTACATAGCCAGGAGCTGATGGATTTTCAGGGTCATAATTTGTGGACCATGTGTAAGCCAAAGTCGCTGCGTGTTCCGCCAGCAAAGCGGACGTTGCTTTCAAATATTCAAACTGTTTACCCGTCAATGCGGAAACTGGTTTTGTATTTGCCGAAGTTCCATCACCGAACAAAAGATATTCGATCGTGTGAAAACCTTGAAGATTTGTTCCCAAAGCGCGCACGAAATCTGTTGTGATCGCGCGGTTTGATTTAAGAACGTTATCAAGATCCAACTTGTTCAAGGGCCAGGTGTCTAACATCGGATCAATACCCAATGAATCGACGGGTCCAAACAAGAAAGACTCCGAACTTTCCCAAGGAACGCGAGCTGCGCGCCATGCAGCTTGGGCGTTATTCAAATTTTCTTGCGTTGGATTTGCAGCCAACGCATCGACTGCCGTTTTCAAATTTGCTGTCTGAGATGCAAGGTCATTGTAAGTTGCAAGAATCACATTGTAAGAAACGTGATTGATAATCTCTTGGTTCGTCGCCGCTTGAGCCGTTGCCCCCGCAAATGCGAAAGCTGCGAACATCATTTTAAGAGCTTTCATTTTTGTCTCCTTTAAAAGATTAATTAAAACGATCTAAATCAAATCCAAATGCAATATTGGCTTGGTAAGTTTCTGGCAGACCTTCCAGTTCTGTTTTTTCACGCGAGTATTGAACTTTCATAAAGGCGGCTGTGTCCCACATCCACATTAAGCCGGCCGACTTTTTTGTCATGTTGTAACGAGGGTTTTTATTGATGTTCCCAGCAACGTCAGCAAACGTGTCGACGTGTTCTTGTTTTAGATAGAATGTTAAATCTTCCAAAGCGTCGTAAGAAACCTGCACGCTTTCAAGACGAGCTTTGCTTCCCAATGGAGCAAAGGCTTTGGGTTTCGCAAGTCCACCCAACGTGGCGTTGGCTTGAGAAACTTTATCGGCGTTATCAAGTTCACCCAGAATCATCTGTCCTTGAACGCCAAATTTGCCAAGTTTGTAAGATCCAAGCAAAGACCAAATCGTTACAGTCGCCGTATCTTTAAGCTTGTCGACTTTATATCTGTTTTTTGTTGTATCACCTTTGTAAGCGGCGATAGCAATACCATGGCCTTTAGCAACGTTACCAAACTCAAGACTGCCCACTGTTGCTAAATCATCGGCATTCATTGTTTCGAAGTGACGTTGGTAGCCTCCACCGACCCAGTTGTATGTTCTAAAGAATTCAGAGTTTAAACCTGTGACAACTCCCAAGCGGCCTGTGAAAGGACCGTATTTTTGCTCTATTTGCACACCAGTCTCTGTCCATCCCAGAGGAATCATACGCGCTTCAACATCAGAGGGAAGAATCGAAGGATAGCGGTGCGGTTTTGTAAGAACGGAACCCAATGAAATAAAGAGAGGAAATTTTCCGACTTTCAAAGTCGTATCGTATTTGAAAGATTTTTTATAGTAAACTTCGTGAAGGACAACTTCCCCGCCCTTCTCAATTTCCTGTTCGAACTCACCGAACTCTTCAAAAGGATCAAACTCAACGGCTGTTCCCACGCCACCGTGTTCGATTTCCACTTCGAATTCGATTTTAGAATTTTCGGTAAGGATGTACTCGCCTTCGAAGGCGAACTCTGCCAAGTCCATTTGACGACGTACAATCGGTTCTAGATTTTGAACTGTTTTAAAAGTTTCGTGTTGGCTGAATGAAATATAACCATAGGATTTAAATTCAAATTTCGGGAATTCTCCGCGAGGTTTTTCTACCGATGCCGTGGAAGTCGCTATCGGTTTTTCATCATCGTCATCATCGTCGGGGTCTTCAACTGTGGTCTTAGATTCTTCCGTTGGAGCGGATTGAACCGTTGTTGTGGTCGTGGTTGTCGTAATCGTTGTGGTTGCGCTTTCTTGAGCGTGAGCCAAAGTGGAAAAAAAGATGAGGACTAGAAATACCGATTTCATTGAACATGCTTCTCCGTGAGGGCCCTTTTAGAGAAGCACTATGTAAAGGTCAAAATCACCGCCTCTTTTTTAATCAAGTGATAAAGACCTGAATGCCAATTGAAAGTGAGTTGATAAAATTCAGAGACCTTTGTGGAACACCACAAGTTTTGTGAAAAAACTACGCTGTCAGTTGTTTTATCAACTCACGAATCGAGAGCTCTTTCAAACGCCCCACGCCAGTACCTGCCCACAAAGACATAAAATCGGAAAGACCTTTTTCTGTGGCATGCTTGCGCAAAACCTGCGTTAGAGAATTTTGCAAAGGGTAATCAGGAAGATCTTCTTCACACGATTTCATCTCTTGCATAAAGCGATTGGAAACTCCGCGCGCCCAGCGACCCGAGAAAGCTTTTGTTAAAACGGTGGAGCCTGAAGTGCTCGTAAGAAGTCTTTTCTTAAATTCGGGAGCCGCCGTGCTTTCTTTACACACTAAAAAAGCGGTTCCCACTTGCACACCCAGTGCGCCCCATTTTTTCGCCTCATGAACATCGTTGCCGTCGACAATTCCACCAGCGGCAACGACGGGGATCTGCACATTGGCAACGATTTGCTCGACAAGCTCCTGCACTGGGATCAGAGGAAATTTTCCATTAAGAAAAGAGCCACGGTGCCCGCCTGCCTCAGATCCTTGGGCGGCAATGGCATCGCAACCGATGTTTTCGAGGAATAATCCTTCCTCCAAGCTTGTGGCCGTTCCCATGACAAAGACATCCTGAGATTTGAGAGCCTGCATTTTATCCGCAGGAAGATGTCCAAATGCGAAACTAAAAACGGGAACTTTTTCTTCTAAGACCACCCTGAATTGTTTTTCAAAAAGTTTTTCGTCCCAATTGAGGCTGGGCTCCGCCGTGATACTGAGTTCGGCGTGATATCGCGCAAGAACTTTTTTACTCTTTTCAATTTTTTTCTGATCTATATGCACGGGAGTTGGAATAAATAAATTCACAGCAAAAGGTTTCTGTGTGAGTTTTTTAATTTCCTGAATTTGCGTGCGTAAGTCTTCAGGATTCAAGTAACCAGCCCCAAGAGTGCCCAAAGCTCCTTCTTCACAAACGGTCGCAATAAACGAAGGAGGAGTGAAAGTTCCCGCCATCGGAGCTTGAATGATGGGAAACGTTGGGAGTTGAAAGCGCTCTTGGATTAGGTTTTTCATTTGAATAAAAATTTAAAGCGAGGAATCTTCTCGCCTTGAATATCCACAAGCTCAGACCACATATAAGCCGGACGACACCAAAGTCTTCCTAGTGAATTTGGATAAAGCGCTTCATACAAAACGACGTCTTCCAAAGTTTCACTGTGTTTGCCAAGACCGATCACGCGGTACTGTTTTCCCTTGTAGTGCTGATAGATGGCTCCAGGAATGATTTCGTTTTCCGGATTTTTTGCCATAACAACCTTACTTCAAAGCATCCAAGTATTTGATGATTTCCGCTTGGATTTGTTTCATCTCTTCGTCGGAACGGCGTTTCGCTCTCTTGAAATCCAAATCAGGAATCGACCACGCTGGAATCAAGTGCAAGTGATAGTGAGGCACTTCAAAACCGGCAACCATTTGTCCAACACGTGGCGAACCCGATGCTTTTAAAATCGCCTTGCCGATTTTTTGAGAGATCTTGTGCAAATGAGCATAAGTTTCAGAAGGTACTTCCGTCCAATGATTGATCTCTTCTTTGCAGATAACCAAGGTATGTCCCAAGTTCACTTGATCCAAAGCTAAGAATGATAAGACACGATCATCTTCATAAATTTTATAGCTAGGAAGTTCACCGTTGATGATCTTTGTAAAAATAGAGGCCATTTCTTAACTCCTTTAATCCTTTGGTATTATCCAAAGGTGTCTAAAGGCGAGCAAGCGATGACGTGTCTTGTAAAGCCTGGAGTTTACCAGGCTCCGAGTTTCAACAAACGAGATCCTTGATCGTAAGTGTCTTCCGCAAATCGAATGACACCATCGGAACTTAGTTGCGACGTTAAGAAAGCCATATAGACCGGCATGGCTTTTTTTAAGGCTACGCGCGTATCCATATCAAGAACCTCACCGGGCTTGGCTGCATATCGTTCGATAAGTTCACGAGTCCACGGAGTTCCCCGCAAAAGATATTCTGCCAAATCCATAGGACGTTCTAAACGCACACAACCCGAACTGATCAAGCGGAAAGGATCCGAAAAGATCTCTCTTTGATTTGTGTCATGCAGGTAAATGGCAAAGGAATTGGTTAACATAAATTTCAACACTCCCAGAGCGTTCATATAATTAGGTTTCTGACGAATAAATATTTCTGAATCGAGATTTGGGTCCTGCGCGTTCCAATCAATCGTTGTCGGATCAATTCGCTGTGTGAAGTCACGGTTCCACACTTCATAGTTTCGTGTTTGGAAATAAGCCGCAATTTCCCAAGGTTGCAGCTTGCGAATTTCCTCAACCTTATCCTCTTTAAAAATGGTCGGAGGCACCACCCAGAAAGGGTTGATCACAACATAAACTATTTTGTCTTTCAAAGTGGGCGACTTGCGGGCAACACGTCCATTGATGGTTCTAAAGTTCATTGAAAAAAGAGACGGACCTGTCTTATCAATCAAAGTAAACTGTGACATCGCAAGATTAATAAAAATATATCGATCTTCAAAAGTTTGCGGAAACCATCGCAATTTTTCCATATCAAGTCGCACTTGCTGGATGCGAGTCTCACAAGGCGTATTGAGATATTTAAATGTCCTTCCATTCGCAGAAATAACACCGTCGGGTTTTACTCGTGACATCCATTGAATGTCGATCGCAGCATCAACCGTGTCTTCATCAAAGATGTCGTCATTTGAAGGAATATTATAGCCAAGTTGGCGCATGCGTTCTTTAAGAGCGGGAATCGCCGGGCTGTACACACCTGGCTTTAAATCTTTTTTCAATGGCGGCAATTCCGGCCACTGTCCTTGTGAGCAATAAGAAATCAGCTTATGAAGTGCTTCTTTCAGTGTAATATATTGGGCCGTTTTTGGCGCCAGACCTTCCATTAAAGGATTCGCACTTGTACCGCTCGCTAAAAGCAGTACTTTGAGTTGTGGAGCTGTCAGGAACACTTTTTGTTTTAACTTTACATCGACGCCCATTGATTCTGGATTTACGACACCTAAAGAAATATCTTTAAGCAGGTTCAGAAAATTTTCGTTGGCTTGAGTTTTCAGAAGAGGATTCCCGCCTTGCTGAAACGAAAGCTCCATGGCGTCTGTCCAATAAGATTTGTAATTCAATCCATGGCTTGCGGAGGAAAGCATGGCCGCGCGAATGTCCGGCAAGCTTAAAGCATCAATGACTTCTAGATAATCAGCTTGTTTTGATTGAGTGTTTCCCAAACTTGAAAAAAATAAAGTCACACCCACAACAATGATTCGAAACGTATTCATGGCTCCTCCTCATGTTTTGTCGCTATTTAAATTTTGTCCCTGCGACGAATTATTGAGGAGGCCTGTCTGGTCCGCAGACTTGTATATTTCGAAAAGAAAATGATCCACCTGTATTTTTGCAGACAGTAAGATGTTCTATCTCACTTCTTCGATAGAAAACCAAGTTCTGACATCATTTGGAATTGTGACAGTGCCGACACCATTAGGCCCAAAGGTCATTTCGAAGTAGTCGCCCGTTGTAACCACCACGGGGCTCGAACAGAAATTCGTAATATAAGGAGTCGTAGCTGTGTGTCCTTCTGTGAGCGTATGCGGAAGCCCTGCAGCGAAAGCTCCATTCTTATGAATACCTGAACCAATCATTCCACTGCTTCCGGCAGCAAAATATCCATAGGCATTTCCACATAAACGGACCAACGTAACTCCCGCAGGGATTGTAAGTCGTGTAGGAGATCCCGCACTCCAGAATCCACCGGTATCATACGTGGCAACATTCCAAGACACAGGACTGACGGCTGTTGCAGATGTTCCTGCATTTAACGCTAAGAGCGCTCTCTTCGCAGCTCCGGGATAAGCGGTCGTTTGCGTTGTCGTATCAGGATATTTCACACCGCCTGAAGTAGATTCGATAGTTCCGGCAACAGTGAGTTTTTGTCCTGGAGACGCAGTACCAATACCTACTTTACCATCACTTAAACGCATGACTTCTGTCAAAGTATTGGCTCCGGTTGTCGTGGTTTGAAAGCGCATATAACCACCCGTCGCCGTTGTCGTTGTGTTTTCGGAGGTCACAACTGAAATACGTGCCGTTGGATTCGGAGCTGCTGCTCCAGTTTCATTCGTACCGTAGAAATTAATCTGTCCTAAACCTTTGGCGCTGACTGTTTGTGATGTTGCCGTATCTGTACTGTCTGCCGAGGTATAAAAATCAACTCCGGGACCAATGCCGGAAACTTCCGTGCGGCGCAATTTGATGGAACTTGTCGCGTAGTTATTGCCTTGCACGTCGATACGATAAGATGGTGCCAATGTACCGAGGCCGACATTGCCAATAAATGCACTGTTACCCGAACCAACGTGCAACGCGAGCGGATTCGTAATTGTCACATTACTGCCTGCACTAGGGCTGCCCGCAAGATAAAGTGCCGAAGCATTCGTGATCGTCTGCGCACTTGATGCCGCAAAAGTATGCGTGCCAATCGAAGCCACGGTTCTTGCGGCAATAGTACCAGATCCCGTCGTGTCTGTTGACGTCACTCCAGGGATATAAAGATGCGATCCTTGAGTTGTCCAGGAAGGAGCTGAATAGGCGCTGCCACCGATTTGCAATAAAGAAATCGGCGAAGCTGTTCCAATTCCTAAATTTCCCGCAGCCGTCAAACGCATGCGTTCTAAGTTGCTTGTTGAGTTCAACGGCGTAGTTTGGAAATACAAATCCGTTCCCGCAGCGGATCCCGAAAAATCTTGTGCCGCTTGCGCCCAGATAGAGGCGCCCATTTTATATCCACCCGCCGCATTGGAACTTCCGTTAAACGCGATCGCTCCAAGAGACTCACCTGATTTCATGACGGCACTGGTGCCTGTTGTGCCGCGCATGTTAACTAGATTGATGGAAGGGTTTCCTACAGCGCCCACGGCTGGCGAACCCGCATAATTCACAACATTGAGAGCAGGATACCGAGCTGCTGTTGTCGATGTATTTTCAGAGACGACGGACATATTCGCATCGGCATCAGCCTTATACAAACTCATGTCATACCAAGAAAGAGCTTGTGTACCGAAACCAACACTTCCGCCGCTAAGAATCGTCATGCGTGTCGTATTGTTAGTTTTTAAAACTAGGTTACGGCTGTCGTTCGTTCCTAAAGTTGCAACAGCGCCGAAGGAGTTTCCACCTTGTTTAAAATAAGTCGTGTCGTAGGGTGCTGCCGGCAAATCTGCAGCCACCAACGTACGGAATGAAGGTGCGCCCGCTCCTCCACTTGGAGCCGCTAAGAAAGTATTTGCTGATTTTGAAGCATAAGTGATTGCCGCATCACCGATAGCAATTGATGTACAAACAAATCCTCCTGCGGGAGAAACAAAAGTTAAAGTCTGTGCGGCCGTACAAATCGGAAATTGAGTATAATCCGGTTTTCCACTGAGAGATGTTGAAAGGCCTGTGACATCTGCGACGGCAATCGCACTGTTCACCCAATTTGTACCGTCATATTTTAAATACTGAGATCCCGTTAAAGAAGAAATCGAAAGAGCCGTTCCGCTGAGTTTGGCAACCGTCGGATTTGGATATGTTCCGCTGAGATCTCCGCCCGCCGCTCCCGTGGCGACTGGCAAGTTCGTCAATTGGCTTCCGTCAATAGCAGGAAGTTTTGCAGAACCGTCTAAGCGAACAATTTGATTGGCACCCGTGCCCACGTTCACATTCAAAGTGACGGTTCCCGAAGCTCCTCCACCGGTTAATCCCGTTCCTGCCGTCACACCTGTAATCGTGCCACCCGTTCCCGTTGCAGAACTCACAACATCCCACGCGGAGCCATTGTAGCGATAAATTTTTTGCGTATCTGTTGCGACAAAGAGATCTCCCGTCGCAGGAGTTCCAGGTTTGCTGGCAGCAGCGCCGGAGGAAATAACTCCAACTCCACCGCCATTTTTTACAAGAGCATCCGTGATACCATATCCCGACAGTGTCGTTGGTTTTCCTGTCGTGATTTTAGACCAATCTAAATTCGGAATATCTGAAGCAGCTAACGGCGGCAAAGTAGTCGGAGCCCACTTCGTTCCATTCCATTGTAAAACTTGATTCGCTGTTGGAGCTGTCGTGTCGACAGGATTGTTTTGTAGAGCAACAACTTTCGCCGCTCCAATAGATCCGGTGACATCTCCCGCAAGCCCCACATTGATGGCCTGACATTGGAAGTTTCCGGAAACGGAATTCCAATACATTGTTTGGCTCACAGTACATCCTGCAGAAGACACATAACCATTGAACGCAGACTGAGTCAGATAAGTACTGAGCGCAGCACTTAGACCATTCACATCCGGGATGCCCACCGTCGCAGGGGCCCACGTTGCTCCACCAAATTTTAAAAATTGACCACTCGTTGGAGTCGTTGTGCTAACACCTACTCCTCGCAGAGCTACAACTGTAGGTCCAGGGTAAGTTCCACTTAAATCACCACTCGCTGTGGAACCTGTTTGCAAGGCGTTCACTAAACGCGGATCATTTCCCGCCGCCACTGTGTTGGGCGTTGTTCCCACGTTCAACGTCAATGTGGGAGTCGAAGTGTTGTTGACGATCGTAAGATATGAATTTGCGGAAGTCACATTTGTGACTGTTCCTCCACTGGCGCCCGCTACAGACGCACAAGTCAAAGCCGATCCATCCCAGCTTAAGAATGTGCTCGGCGCACACGTGGGAATTCCCGTTTTAAGAATAAAGTCAGACGCGGTGTTGGTACCTAGCTTTGCCGCTGAATAAGAAAATCCTGCGTAGGGAACAGAACGCACTGTCGAGTCTGGAGAAATTGTTTTCCATCCGCTGCCATCGTGAAACTTCACGCGCAATTTGCGAACATCATCGACTTGCGGATTGTAGGGAAAATTTCCATCACAAGTAAGCGAACCTGTATTCTTAAATGCATCTAACAACGTGAACGTTCCATTGCCTGGATAACTTTGTGTTCCAAGTGCACCAATCGGCACATCAAACACACCGCCGGAGTTCACCATGTTAATGCCGTTAACTTGTTCACGATAAAGAACACAAAGACCATCAGGACTTGTGATCTCAAATTGAAAACTGACGTTGTTGTATTCCAGAGGAGATCCATCCGACTTCAGAATACGACCTTGATAAGTCAGCGAGCTTGGAGCTGCAAAGCCTGCAATCGCAAAGAAAAATGAAAGAAAGAATGTCCAGCTACGTACAAGATTAGACATGCCTCTTTATCGGCTTTTTAACAGACTCTCTTTAAAGTTTTTCGCTTCAAATTGAGATACTG
>NZ_CAMLDV010000019.1 GCF_946478835.1 uncultured Bdellovibrio sp.
GCTATCGAAGAAGGTCGTTGGGAAGGGTTCCGCGACGATTGTTTAACGCGATTCGTAAAGAAAGAGCGCTAGACTTAAATATTGATTCTTCCTAAGAATAATGCTGAATTTTACTGTCAGTTATTAATTGGAGGAATCATGTTTAACGGACTTCTTGTATCGACAGCTTATGCGCAAACAGCTTCTGGTGGTGGTCAGCCATCAGCGTTTGAAATGTTTGTGCCATTTATCTTCATCTTCGTGATCTTTTATTTCCTCATCATTCGTCCTCAAGCGAAGAGACAAAAAGAACATCAGAAGTTCCTTGCCGAAGTTAAGCGCGGCGACGAAGTAGTTACTTCGTCTGGAATCCTTGGTCGTGTGGAAGGCATCACAGATCAATTCGTGACATTGGAAATTGCTGAAGGCGTGAAAGTTAAAATGCTTCGCAGTCAGATTGCAACATCTCAGAAAGCAGCAACAGCAGAGGAAAAGAAATAATGGAAGGACTTCGTTGGAGATCTATTCTCGCAGTTTTAGGTGTAGCGGCAGCTATCGTATGGGTATTGCCGAACGTGGTACATTTCGGTGAAAAAACATGGTGGCCTTCTAAGCAGAAGTTGAACTACGGCTTGGACATCCAAGGTGGTTTGCATCTGGTGATGGGCGTTGATGTTGACGGTGTGGTGAAAGAAAGCACAAACCGTATGATCGTTTCCATGAAAGCGGAAATGCAAAAAGAAAACATTTCTTTCGCTGATGTGAAATCAGAAAAGCCAGAGCAAGGTGAGATCCAAATCTCTGTCGCTCAAGCTTCTGGTAAAGCAGCCGTTGAGAAATTCCTTTCTGAAAAATACTCAACAGTTTTGCAAACAATGGGTTCAACAGACACTGTAGTGACAGTTCGTTACTTTGATGCGTACTTGAACGATTATAAAAATCGCGTGATTCAACAGGCGATTGAAACGATCCGTAACCGTATCGATGAATTCGGTGTGGCGGAGCCTTCAATCTCTCAACAAGGTGCGAATCGCATCTTGATCCAGCTTCCTGGTATGGCTGACGCTGAAAAAGCAAAGCAGTTGATCAATACAACAGCGAAATTGGATTTCATGGTTGTTTCTCATGAAAAAACTCCGCAAGAGCTTCAAGCGATGATCGCTGAAGCGGAAAAAGCGGGGAACTATAACATGACAACGATGAAGTACTCTGAGTACGTGACTCGTTTGAATGAAGACTTGAAATCTAAACTTCCTGAAAAGTCTGTTGTGTTCTTTGAGAAATCTTCAAATGCAACAACAATGGAAGCAGGTGCTGTTCCTTATCTATTGAAAACAGACACAGACTTGGGTGGTGGAGCTTTGGATGACGCGTTTGTGGGTTACGACCAATACGGCAGTCCTCAAGTTTCTTTGCACTTCAACTCTGCAGGTGCGGCGAAGTTTGCTGATCTAACTGGAAATAACGTTGGTAAGCAAATGGCGATCGTTCTTGATAAAGTTGTCAAATCAGCACCAAGCATCCGTGACCGTATTGCGGGCGGACAAGCGGTGGTGACTTTGGGTGGCGGTCGTGACCGTAACCAAATGATGGAAGAGGCGAAAATGATTTCAACAGCTCTTCGTGCCGGTGCATTGCCAGCATCTCTTGAGCAGTTGGAAGAAAGACGCGTGGGTCCTACATTGGGTGCCGATGCGATTGATAAAGCGAAAATGGGATCTTTTGTAGGTGCTGCGATCATCGTGATCTTTATGCTTGTGTACTACAAATCAATGGGTGCCGTTGCGAGTTTGGTTTTGGGACTTAATATCCTTTCTATCTTTGCATTGCTGACAAGCTTTGGTGCGACACTGACGTTGCCAGGTATTGCGGGTATCGCTTTGACAGTGGGTTTTGCGGTCGATGCCAACGTGTTGATCAATGAGCGTATTAAAGAAGAATTGGCTCTTGGTCACAGTATTAAGATCGCTGTTAAAGAAGGTTATCACCGTGCGATGTCTGCGATCATTGACGCCAACGTAACAACGGCGGCGATGGCTGTGGTTCTTTTGTACTTCGGTACAGGGCCAGTGCGCGGATTTGCCGTGACTCTTTTGATCGGTATCGTGACTTCTATGTTTGCGAACGTCTTCGTATCAAAAGTGATCGTGGATACTCTTGTTTATAAGTTTAACTTTAAAAAGCTTTCTGTGTAGGTGTTGATCCATGACTATTATTAAGAATAATGAATCATTTGGACGTTTTGATTTCGTCGGTAAAGCTTGGCTCTTTGGCGGAATCTCTTTGGTTTTGGTTATTGCTTCTTTGATTTACCTTGCGGTTCACGGGATCAACTACGGTATCGACTTTAAAGGTGGTACTGAGATTCAGGTGAAGTTTGAAAAACCAGTGACAATCGATCACATCCGTAAAACGGTGGACGATATGAAACTGGGTGAAGTGGGTGTGCAATCTTTCGGTGAAGGCAATGAATTCATCGTGCGCTTCCAAGGTAAGCAAGGTGCTACCGATAAAGAGACGAATGAAATCTTGAATAAAGATATCACTCAAATCCGTAACGCGATCACAACAACTTTCGCAGATGCGAACCCGGATATCCGCCGTGTGGATACAGTGGGACCTCAAGTCGGTGCTGAGTTGAAGCGTAACGGTCTTCTAGCTGTATTCTACGGCTTGCTTGTGATCTTGGTTTACGTTGGTTTGCGTTTTGATTACAAATTCGCTCCAGGTGCAGTTCTGTGCTTGTTCCATGATGCCGTGATCACATTGGCTGTGTTCGTTGCAGTTGGAAAAGAAGTGAATGTGTCTATTTTGGCAGCGATCATGACTTTGATCGGTTTTTCTCTGAATGACACGATCGTGGTATTTGACCGTATCCGTGAAACTGAAGGTCACTATCATGACAAAGGTTTCAAGTTCGTTATCAACAGATCTATCAATGAGATGTTGGTTCGTACTGTAATCACTTCAGGAACAACATTTATTTCCGCTCTTTGCTTGTACATTTTTGCTGATGGCACGGTTCAGGACATTGCGTTCTCTATCTGCATCGGTATCTTCTTCGGTACATACTCTTCTATCTACGTAGCAGCGCCATTCGTGCTTTTGATGGAAAAGATGTCCTTGAAAAAAGCAAAAGCTTAAGGACCTATGAATCCACTATGGAAGCCGCGTGAATTACTGACAGAAGCCGAAGCTCCCTCGAAAGTCGAGGGGCAATGGCCTTCTCTGATCGGAAAAATTCTGGCGGCTCGTGGGTTCGCTGAATCCGCCGAAGTTGAAAAACTTCTTTTTCCTAAGCTCGCTGATATGAAAGATCCCCTTAGTTTGAAGGGGATGTCTCATGCTCTTGAGCGTCTAGGTAAAGCCTATCTTAACGGTGAAAAAATCTGCATCTATGCTGACTTCGACCTTGATGGAACCTCAGGTCTAGCTCTCTTAAAAACGGGAATGCTGGCTTTAGGTTTTCCAGAAGTTTTGCATTACCAACCAAAACGTCTTTCTGAAGGGTACGGTTTTCACGCGGCCGCCGTTGAAGAGCTTCACAAACAGGGTGTGTCTTTAATTATCACTGTCGATGTCGGCATCACAGCTCATGCGGCCGTGAATCGTGCTCGTGAGTTGGGGGTGGATGTGATCTTAACGGATCACCATTTGCCCGCTGAAACAATTCCCGATGCTTTCGTTGTGGTGAATCCCAATCAAGGGGATTGTCCTTCAGGTTTGGGTTTCTTGTGCGGAGCCGGTGTTGCCTTCTATCTTTTGCGCGGATTAAAACGATACTTCCAAGATCATCCACAACTCCCTAAAAACAATTGGGATTTGAAAGAAGTGCTCGATTATTTTGTGATCGGCACTTTAACGGATATGGTTCCCTTGGTGGAAGACAATCGTGTTTTAGTAAAGCATGGTTTAGTGAAGCTTGCTGAAACCAAAAGAGCCGGACTTCGAGCATTACTTGAAGAGTTGGATTTGATTGATCGTCCGTTAACTTCTCAAGACGTGGCTATTCGGTTTGCTCCGAAACTCAATGCGCTTTCGCGTATGGAGTCAGGTGTTCTACCAATTGATATTTTCCTTTTAGAAGATGCTGCAAAGGCGCGATCCATGGTGCGCGAAGTGATGAAGAACAACTCAACTCGAGTTCAACTTCAAAACGACGCCGAAGTAGAAGCTCAAGAGTTACTTAAAGAATGGCCTCATAAAGACTTTGTTTTTGTCGCTTCTAAAAATTTCCATCGTGGCGTTGTGGGTTTGATCGCAACAAAGCTCACGCAAGTTTATAACAAGCCCGCGTTTGTCGGTTCACTTGGTGATGATGGAATGATTGTGGGAAGTGCACGTCTTCCTCAAGGTCAAGAAGCATGTCTGGTCGAGGCGATGTCTTCGGCGCAAGAGTTGCTCAGCCGTTTTGGCGGTCACTCGGCGGCGGCGGGGTTTGAAATTGCTGAAACCCGTGTTGCGAACTTTGTAGAAAAACTTTCTGGCCATTTTTCTGATTTGCGTGAAAAGCCGAAGCCTTTAGAAATTTTCTATGACGTTGAGGCGAAGCTTTCCGAAGTCGGAACAAGTCTGATGAAGTGGTATGACTTTGTTGGACCTTTCGGAGCGGGCTTTTCGATTCCTTTGATTCATTTTTCCAATGTCCAAGTTCTTTCAAAAAGAGAACTCAAGGGTGGACATCTTCGTTTAAAGATTGCTGATGCCGATGGGCAGGCCTCTTCCGAGGCTTTGTTGTTTACACCGACACCTCGTCAGCTAGATACTTTGCAGAACATTCCCGGCTTTTATAATGTCCTTGGGGAACTTCAATGGAACTATTTTGCAGGTCAGAAGACTATTCAGATTTTGATTCGTGACCTAAAGGCTGCAACATGAAATCAACAAAAAAAGTAGTGGTACTTCTATCGGCGGGGTTGGACTCGACGGTGAATGTTTATGAAGCCATCAAACATCATCACGAAGTGGTGTTGGCATTAACGTTTAATTACGGACAAAGAGCCGCGAAAAAAGAGATGGAAGCTTCTGCAAAGATCGCCGCTCATCTTAACATTCCTCACAAGATTGTGGACCTTCCTTGGTTTAAAGATTTCAATAAGTCCTCTTTGTTGGTCGAAGATCAAGAGGTTCCAACTGGAGCGCAAGTTGCTATCGACGATCTTGAGAAATCAGAAGAAACGAAGAAGTCAGTTTGGGTTCCTAACCGCAATGGTATTTTCTTAAATATCGCTGCGGCTTTTGCGGAAGCCTTGGGTGCACACGCGGTGATTCCAGGATTTAATGCCGAGGAAGCTGCGACTTTTCCTGATAATTCTAAAGAGTTTATGGATGCTTCTACGAAAGCATTTCGTTACTCCACGTCCAATCATGTGACGGTGGGATGTTACACGGTTCATATGAAAAAACCAGACATCGTTCGCTTAGGGCAGGGGTTGAAAATTCCTTGGGAATTAATTTGGCCTTGTTATTTCTCCGGCGATAAATGGTGCGGGCAGTGTGAGTCTTGCCAGCGTTCAAAACGCGCGTTTGCTTCCGCAGGTGTTGATGTGAAGCATCTTTTTAAGGAGTAAAAATGCAAAGTCATTTTATCGAAAAGAAATTTGCTTACGACGGGACTCAGCTTCGCTCTTTGTTTGCTTATCTTGATCACGGAATCCTAGGGCCTTCCATCGTTTCTTGGCAGGGACCTTGTTCGATTTCCTTTGATCACATGGTTGATGGGGAGGATCTTTTAGCCAAAGCCGTGATCCAGGGTGATGAAATGCTTCATTTCATTATCGAAGTTTTTGACCGTGATTTATTTTCCGGCGTTTTGTTACAGCGGATGTTCGCCTCTATCGCGAAAGATTATTTGCAACATAATTCTTCTTCCGTTTTGGGTGAAAGAAGCCTGCATCGTGATGGGGACGATATTTATCTGGATGATAGAAAGCTCAGTATCAGTATTGCCACTCGTTCGCCGGTTTCGGTGATGGTGCATTTCGCGATGAATGTAACGAACAAGGGAACACCGGTAGAGACACTGAGCTTGGGAGATTTAAAGTTAGATCCTCGTCGTGTGTCCGAGGACCTGATGACTCTTTTTAGAAAAGAATTTATTTCGATAGTTACAGCGACGCAGAAGGTACGCCCTGTTCCTTAGTGGCCCATGTGGCCTGCGTGAGGATCTACAAACTCTTTCGTCTTAAATTCAGGAAGAGGGAGTTTGTAACTCACAGGATTTCCCACCGCGTTATCGCGAACCGCTTTCACGATAAGTTCTCCTTTATTTGGATACTTTTTCTCTGGCACACAATGGAAGTGATCCCCGCCCATCACTGAGCATGTGAACTTCACTTCGGATTTTTTATATTTCGCCACCATCTCAATTTTAGAATCTTTCACCGTCGGGTTTTGAAAGTTCATATCTATAAGAAAGATATGGGCGCCCTGCTCTTTATCCAGCATTAATTCGGTGTGAAAAGCTCCTGGCATGCGGATATGTCCGCCAGCAGGGCCTGGTTTGTCTTCGCCATGGGCCCAAGAAAGGGCAGGCATTAGTAGTAACGCGGCTAAAATCATTCTCATGTTGTCTCTCCTTCATAAAACTCTACGCCCTCTTATAGGGAAGGAGATAGGGATTTGTGACAAAAGAAAATAAAATATATTTCTGGCTATTATATACCCCAGGGGGGTATATAATAAAACCTATAAAAGAGGTCCTATATGAAGAAGGAAACAGTCCCCCATCCTGATCACAGTGCTCACATCAAACGCCTGAACCGTGTGCGTGGTCAGTTGGATGGTATCGAAAAAATGATCACTGAGCGCCGGTATTGTCCGGATATTATTTTTCAAATCAGGGCGGCGGAAAAGGCTTTGAAGGCGGTGGAGTCTGAAATTATGAAGACACATATTCATGGCTGCGTAAAGACGGCAGTGAAGTCTAAAGATAGCAAAGAAATTTCAACTAAAATTGATGAGATCATGTATCTCGTAAACAAGTAGGTCGTTATGGAAACAACAACAACAACAGAAAATAAAAATCAGACTGCAGAGTTGCAACTTATCGGGATGTCCTGCGTAAACTGCGCAGGCAAAATCGAAAAAACTTTGAATGCGATGCCAGACGTGAAAGCTACGGTGAACTTTGCCACAGAAAAAGCTCACGTGGAATTTACTGAAGGAACGGTGAATATTGAAGCTTTGGTGAAAGCGATTCAAGACGTAGGTTACCAAGCTTTCGAAATTAATTCGGAGGTTGATTCCGAAAAGATCAAAGAAGAGGCGGCAGCGGAGTATCGCAAAGAGTTGTTTCTATTTATTGCTTCAGCGATTTTAACAGCGCCGTTTATTTTAGAAATGTTCGTGATGTTCTTTGGAGACCATCATGAAATCATGCCGCGTTGGTTTCAATTGATTCTTGCGACACCGGTTCAGTTTTGGATCGGGTGGAGATTTTATCGTGGCTCCTATTATGCCTTGAGATCGAAGAGTGCCAATATGGACGTTTTGGTCGCGCTAGGTACTAGCATGGCCTATCTATTAAGTGTTGTGGTGACAGTGATGAATTGGCATCATCAGCACATTTATTTTGAGGCAAGTACGGCGGTGATCACATTGATCCTGTTGGGTAAATTGATGGAAAGCCGCGCGAAGGGCAAAACTTCAGAAGCGGTTGAAAGTCTTTTAAGACTTCAACCTAAAAAAGCCTTCGTCGAAAGAAATGGCCAGGTGGTGGAAGTTCATATTCAGGACCTTGTTGCTGGCGATATCGTCATCGTAAAAAATGCGGAAGCGATCCCTGTTGACGGTTTAGTTGTTGAAGGTGTCTCGACTGTCGATGAGTCTATGCTGACAGGCGAAAGCATGCCTGTGGAAAAACGCACCGACGATAAAGTCTATGCGGCGACTCTCAATCAAGAGGGAACTTTGCGTATCAAAGCCACGGGTGTTGGCAATCGTACTCAGCTTGCACAAATCATTAAAATTGTCACAGCCGCTCAAGGATCAAAAGCGCCAATTCAAAGGCTGGCGGATAAAATATCCGGCGTTTTTGTGCCGATTGTTGTTGGAATCAGCGTTCTGACATTCTTTGGAACTTGGTTTTTCACGGGGGATTTGACAGCGGCCTTTATTTCATCCGTGTCAGTTCTTGTGATCGCTTGCCCTTGTGCCTTGGGTTTGGCAACTCCTACTGCGGTTGTCGTGGGAATTGGCAAAGGGGCGCAGGCCGGTGTTCTTTTTCGTGATGCAAAAGCTTTAGAGCTTGCAGAGAAAATCGATGTTCTTGTTTTAGATAAAACAGGAACAATCACTGAAGGTAAACCTGTTGTAACTGAAGTTGTGACAATGTCGGGACAAGATAAAGCCAAAGTCATTCAGTGGGCGGCAAGTCTTGAGGGCTGGTCATCCCATCCATTGGCTCACGCGATCGTTGAGGAAGCGAAAAAGGCGTCGTTGCCTTTGCTTTCTGTGAAGAATTTTAAATCGGTCACAGGTCAGGGTGTTGAAGGTGATATCGACGGAGTTTCGTATAAAATCGGTCGTCCCTCCTGGGTGGCGGCAGCCTACTCGTTAAATCAAGAGTTGATGCAAAAGCTGGAGTCACAAGGTCAGACAGTGATGGTTCTTGCGAACAACGAAAGAATTTTAGGTTATGTCGCTGTCGCGGATAAGATCCGTGAAAGCTCTAAGGCGGCCATCAGCGATATTCAAAAACGTGGCATCAAAGTGATGATGTTAACCGGCGATAACGAAGGAACTGCCAAAGAAATCGCTCGTCAGGCCGGAATCACAGAGTTTAAACACAGTGTGAAGCCTGCAGATAAAGCCAATGTCATTGTGACTTTGAAAAGAAAAAAACAGCGTGTGGCCATGGTCGGGGATGGTATTAATGATGCTCCAGCCTTAGCAATGGCTGATGTGAGTTTCTCGATGTCTTCAGGAACTGATATTGCCATTGAGACAGCGGATGTGACATTGATGAAGAATGATCTTCAATCTGTGGCTCATGCAGTGGAGTTGTCGCATATCACTTTAAAAAAGATTCGCCAAAACTTATTCTTTGCATTTATTTATAACGTTTTAGGTATTCCACTTGCAGCTCTGGGAATGCTGAACCCAGTGATCGCGGGGGCTGCGATGGCGATGAGTTCTGTGTCTGTCGTAAGTAATTCTTTATTGTTAAAACGAAAACAAATTGGCGCGGGGGAATAAAATGAGAAACTGGATTTTAAGTGGAATGTTTTTATTGAGTTCTGGCGCGATAGCCAGCGGTGGACATGGCGATCACGGCGGTGGTCATAGTCCGAAGGTTCCTTTAAGCTGGGAGATTTTAGGCTCTCAAGATTTACAAGCAGGGATGGTGCGGTTTGAGTTTCGTCTTTTAGATGCAAAGACGTCGCAGTCCTTGTCAGATCAAGATTTAGTAGACACTCATGAAAAGAAAATTCATTTGTTGGTTTACGATAAATCCTTAAATGAGTTTCAGCACGTCCATCCGGAGTTTAATGGATCTCGCTGGAGTGTGGATCTTTCGTTTGTAAAAAATGGCGATTACAAAGTTTGGATTCAAGGACAGACTAAAGTCGGAGTTGACTTTAATCTGTCTAATAACTTGAAAGTTTCAGACGGGGAGCCTGCGTGGCCCTTGCCTCCAGGATTAAAAGATATTCGCTCGGGCGGTGACGGAGATTCTGTTGCGACTTTGAATAATCAAAAAATTTCTAATGGCCAGATGGCGATGTTGGATCTTGTGTTGACTCAATCCAATGGTCAATCTTCAGAGGTCACTCCGTATTTGGGAGCCTTTGCTCACGTGGTTGCCGTTCCTGAGGACGGGAGCACATTGATCCACGTTCATCCGATGGAAGGAGCCGTTCCCAACAAGGGCATGCTTCATGTGACTTTTCCGAAATCAGGAGCGTATCGCTTGTGGATTCAATTCATAGATAGAAATGTACTGAGAACAGTGCCGCTTTCTGTAAAGGTCAATTAGCCTTTTTCTTTTGATTTGATATAAGCTTCGCGCAACCAAAGGCGGATGTGTTTAAGATAGTGATCCTTCATCCCGAAAAAGACGAAGTGATTCAAAAAGAACTCTCCGCCGTTTTTGTCCTCTTCCGTGAAGTTTACGGTTCCTGTGATTTCAGGCGTCTCGGTTTCTTCGGGGCGCCATAAGATAAACTCTCGGAAAGCGCCTGTGCTCATTGCACGGTAATACTTAAGAACCAGGCCCGCTTCAGAAATCTGGGTGATCTCTACCGGATTAGCGACTTTCAAGACGCTATTGTCCTTAATGCTAGAGACAGTGGAGTTTTCGCGATTTAAAAGAGTGGAATGCTGCGAGAGGATTTTTTTAAGAATGTAGCCTTTGTCGAGAGGAATGAAAAAAATTTCTTTGCTCCAAGACGCAATGTTTCTGATCTCGTCCGTCGGGACTTTTTTTCGAGAAAGCAAATACAAATGCGGTGGACCTGACGTGGAGATGGCATGCTTGGTGGCTCGGTCTTGCAGATACTGGCAGATTTGCCCCCAGCGTTTTTCCTTTTCAATCTCAAAAAGATCATAGCTCGCAAAAACCATATCAAACTGCGGTGGAAGTTCCTGACGGTTGACGGTGTCTTTGTCAGAAAGGTCTGAAAGCAGTTGTCCATAGTGAGCGTAATTGTAAATTTCTAGATTGGAGATTTTTTCGCTCAGAAAATTTTTAACTTCCAGGCCTGCGGCGACGTCCTCGTCGATGACCAGAACTCTCATGGTACTGCCTTGAGTGTTCATAAGATTGTGAACTTCGTGAGATTTGTTTTGGAGAATGTTTCGTCGGATCTGGCTTATTTGTTTGTTGTCGGCACCGAAGAAATGAAATTCGCAAAGATATTCTTTGTCGGAGGAAGTCGAAGCCGTCGGAGGAATTTCTTTGCAGGAGTGACAGTACGCAAAAATACTTCTTTTGTTTTCTGCCTTAAAGACGTCGCTATAGTACTTCGTTATGGCTCCGATTTTGATCTCATGATTGTTGACTGTCGTAAAACCGATTTCGGAGATGCTATTAAAAGCAACCTCTTTAAGCATTTCAATTGTGGACTGAATTTTCATTGCCGCCACGGTGCCCGTATTCACAGGGTGGTGACCTGTAAGAGCATACTCAAGATGTTGCTTCAGAATTAACTTATCAAAGGGTTTAAAGATCACGTTATTAATGATGCGTTCTTCAGCGAGTGCGATGTCGAAGTCAGGGCTATCGAAAGCGGTCAAAATCAGGGCGGTGGGTTCTTGTTCTGAGCACATTTTCTTACGCACAAAAAAATCGCGGGCTCGTTTGATGAGCCCCATGTTCTTTGCACCGAAAAATTCGTATTTTGCAACGACCAATCTTAATTCGTGGGTGTCAGACGGGGTGATCTCTTCTGAGTCATCATCTTTATATTTTTGCCCGCCCGGGGCCAAGGATTTTGCACCTTCGTGGACTGCGACTTTAAGCCATTCGTGAAATTGTGCAAGAGTGAGAAAAAAGCGAATATGAAGCTTTGGATCTATACTTTTTAAAGTCTCATACAGATCCTTTTGAATACGTTCATCATCTTCCAGGACGTAAATGAACTTCATATGTGTTCATTATATCTTGAAATGAGATAAAAGAGCGAATTTTTTCTAAGCAGACCTAAAAATAAAATAAACGGCGCCAATAAGGCATAGGCCCGCCCAGAGGAAATCCAGCTTCAATGATTGTTTCATATAGAGAACTGAAAACCCGGCAAAGACTACCATGGTGATCACTTCCTGGATGATTTTAAGCTGAGGAAGGGTGAACTGGCCATAGCCCATTCGGTTGGCTGGCACCTGTAAAAGGTATTCAAAAAAGGCGATGCCCCAGCTTATAAGGATTGCCACCCACAGAGCTGACTCACGAAGAGACTTTAAATGCCCGTACCAGGCAAAAGTCATAAAAATATTCGAAAGAAATAGCAGGCCGATAGGTGTAAATGTAGACATTATGTAGACCTCGAATTGTAAGCGTGATTGCAAAGCAGACTTGCAATACGGCGGTATTCACTCAGTAGGTCCAAGTGAATGGAGCTGGTGTTGATGGAAGTGTTAATGCCACGGTTGAGACGGCTGATATGATTCTCGCGCAGAGTAATCTCTGTTTTGGCAAGGTCACGTTTTAACTGAATGGCTTCTTCGCAAAGTTCCTTGTTTTGGTAAGCATTGATAGCCATGGCTGCGACCTTAACGACTTGCTCGTGCATTTTACGAATTTCAGTCCAGCCTTCGTCGGAGAATTCAAGTTTTAGAGCATTCTTTTTAATCGCCAAGGCGAGGATATTGATGTCAATAGCGTCGGCAGCTCTTTCTAAGTCACTTAAGAACATGATCATATTCATCACATTTTGATGAACGACGGTATTTGATTTATTCGCGTGATCCAATAAAAACATTTTGGTTTCGCGATAAAGGAAGTCGATTTTGTTATCGCGATCTTTAATGGAATCAAAGTCTTTGGGGTCGTTTGTTTCAAACAGACGAATAGAATCTTTGATCATTCCTAGAACGATATCCGCTGTACGCATGATTTCGCGATTAGCATAAGAAATCGCCAGGGCGGAGCTTTGATAGTTATTGAGATTCACAAACTCCGTTCCGAACTCTTCAGAAGCAGCTTTCGGGAACATCTTTTCAATCATCTCAGCCCCTTTGTTGATAAATGGGTAGAAAAGCACAGCCGAGAGAACGTTAAAGATCAAATGCGCATTGGCGATAGAGCGTGACAATGTCGTATCGAAGGTCGTTAAGAAATCAATAAAGAGCTGAGTGAACGGATAAAAAATCACGACGCTGATAGTTTTGTAAAAGAAATGCGCCCAAGCCACCTGGCGTCCGACGTAGTTACCGCCTGCCGCCGCAATCAAAGCGACTGAGGTCGTTCCGATATTAGCGCCATAAACCCACAACATCGCATCGTAGAAAGTAATCGCTTTCACCGTTGCTAAACTCATCGCAAGACCAATAGTCACGGCACTGCTTTGAACAAAGGCGCAGAAAATAATAGAGATCAAAAGCGAGTAGCCCGGATTCTCACGAACACTTTGGAAAAGATCGGTGAGCATAGGATTTTCAGCAAAGTGATGTGAAGAGACGGAGATCAGGTTTAAACCCAAAAACAAAAGGCCAAAGCCCATGAAAACTAAAGACAGATTTTTGAAAACAGTCTTCTTGGCTTTAAAGTAAAACGCAAACGCGATAGCGAACACAGGCAAAGCATATTGACCTAAATCCAAAGAGATGAATTGGACTGTCAGTGTTGTACCAATCGCCGTTCCAATGATCACACCCATCACCTGGCGAAGATTGATCACACGCGCAGAGCCCAAGCCCACAAGCATTGATGTCACGGCCCCAGAACTTTGCATCAGAGTTGTCAGAACAACGCCTGTTAAGATCGCAAGAAATTTACTTTGTGAAAGACGATTTAAAAGAGATGTGATTTTTCCGGCCATCAACTTTTCAAGAGAGGATGAAGCCAATCCCATTCCATACAAAAACAGCGCGACTCCGCTGACAAGAATAATGAAATAGGAATTATGGGTGTCGATCATGATGTTTTATCCGTTCTGCCGCCGAAGAAGTGAACTAAACTCCAAAAGAAGAGGATTGTAGCAATACCGCAGGGGATTAGGAAGCCCCAATACTCTGCGTGAAGATAAACGTAGGCCGAAAGAAAGGAGCCCAACATGAAGAAGGTGATGATACCAGCTCTCATCCAGTTGGCGCGAATTTCATTCGTGCGCGGCTGAATTTTATGTGTGCCGGTGAGAATGCGCACAACGCCGATTCCCAAATCAGTGGTGATGCCCGTTAAGTGTGTCGTGCGAATGATCGCTCCGAAAGCGGAGGTCACCGTGCCATTTTGAATTCCACATGCTAAGCACAGGGCCGCCAGCAAGAGATAATCTTTTGCGACAATGGGTGCTCCAAATTCTCCGAAATATCCAAGTTTTCCCGCGATCGTTACGGATAAAGTCAGTGATAAAATTAAAAATAGCACCACGGGATAAAGAGGACGCCGGCCCGTCTGAATCCGGCGATCTACTAAAAAGGCCGAGAGCATTGTGCCTCCGATAAAAAATCCCGGCACAGCCATCATTCCCAATGCGGGAGTGATTTTTCCACTCGCAGCCTCTGCGCCGACAAGAGTTCCAAAACCCGTGACGTGAGAGACAAAGCGGTGACAGGAGAGATAACCTCCGGTGTTGATGGCGCCAGCTTGAAAGGCCATGGAAAGCCAGATTGCAACGTTGGATTTACTATAATGTGAAAGTGTCTGCTGATAGGAAAACATACTGACAAATAGAGTAAAACATTCCTTCTAAAAAGACAAAAGACAGCTATATACTTAGGTCTATGCGAAACGAACCTGTCGTGGTTGTTGCGGCCCTCATCAGAAGGTACGCCGACCCAGAAAAAAGAATTTTGATTGTGCGTCGAGGGCCCGGGCAAAGTGGTGCGGGCTTCTGGGAGTTTCCCGGAGGAAAAGTTGAAAAAGGCGAGTCGCCTGAGCAGGCCTTGCTTCGTGAAATAGAAGAGGAGCTTTCAGTCTCTATCCGAGTGGGAGATTTCTTAGGAGAAGGGGATTTTGCTTATCCGACGAAGCTCATCCGTTTGAAAGTCTATTGGGCTGAAACGGATGACGGGACGTTAAGGCTCTTAGAGCATGATGCGTTTAAGTGGTGCTTGCCGGAAGAAATTGTGACTGAGGAATTGTCCGAAGCGGATCGGCCGTTTGTGGCGCAGATTCTTCAGTCTAGTAAGTAAGAGCGTTCCTCTTTGGTGGGGAGACGACAAAACTCGCGTTTGCCAAACCAGGCGTATCTGTTTCTTGCGACCCAATTATAAATCATGTCACGCACTGGACCTGGTATAATCCATGCGATCGAAAGGATCTTGTAAAGGCCGCCTAATTTTGTGAGGATTTTTAAGATCGCAGCGGACCTGTGATAAATCTTGCCTGCCTCAAAGTAGATCACTGTATCAAGTTTAACACGGTCTTCAGAGGGTAAAAGTTCTTCCGCCGTTGTTCCTTGAAGTGGTGCAAACAGCAAAGTGTGATTCTTGTCGCGACTGATAACAGCATCGACAAAACCATTGCAAAGGTGACAGACACCATCAAAAAAGACTACGTTTCTCATCTTCAGGTCCACCTTTTCCATAGCATTTAAAGATTACAGTCTTTATAATAGAGATTCAAGTTGAGGAGTCTTGTTCGCATGGAAGTCTTTCTTTTTCCTCTAGTTAACGTGACTTTGTTCCCACGAACAACAAAGCCTCTCAATATTTTTGAGCCTCGTTATCTTTCCATGATCAAAGAAGCCGTAGAAACTCAGACGCCCATTGCTGTGGGTTTCATCGAAGACCCGTCTAAGGTCTCGTCGGTTCGTCCCGGCGAGAAAGTTCCTTTTGTTCGGGAGGTCGCGGGTTACGGTTACGCACAAATCGTCGAGGAAAGATTGAACGGAACTCTTTTGATCTTTTTGCAAGGGCAAGGCAAGTTACGACTGGGTAAGGTCCTTGATCGTGGAACTCCGTATATTATTTGCGAAGGTCAAATCATTCCTGAAAAAACCATTCTTGAGCCAGAACTTCGCGGCGAGCTTAATTCTTTACATAAAATTTTGACTCGATGGATTCATACGCACATTCCAGATCCTGCGCAAAGAGATCTGTTTATGCGAAATATGATTCAGCCCGAAGAGATTGTCGGAAGTTTCGCTTCGTATCTGGTGCGTGACTACGATCTGCAGCAGATGGTTTTAGAGTACGACGATATCAATGAAAAAGTTCATTTCCTTCATCGTTTGATGGAATCCAACGAGTTGACTACTTAAGTTCAACTCGCTCACTGCGCGCAAAAAAGACCCACTGAAGTAAAATCACCCAAATCGTGTGCGCCAATGCCAAGTGCACAATCTTCATCCACACAGGCGCATGAAGAATCAAAGTCATGATTCCAAAAATAATCGCTGTGACTAGAGCTAAGCTCATTTGGTACGAGCGGCGCTCTAATAAAAGCGATTCCGCAGTTTGTGCCTTCACCCAGAAGAACAAAGCAAGGCTGCCTCCGCCAAGCAAGGCAAAAAGAGGATGAAGTCCACGCAATCGCACTAAGAAGTGAGACTCGGTTGAGAAGTCAGCAAAAAATCCTTCCAGCAGATTTTCCGTCGGGAAAAGTGAATTTGAAAGGGAAGCCCAGGCGCCTGTAATTCCAATGATGACGATGATCCACGGAAGAAGTCTGTAGCGACGGTCCTCTTTGTTTGGAGGGGGAAGGTCTTTGGTGATTGTGGCCCCCGCAAAAGCGAGCGCCGCAGCGCCTGTAAGCATGAAGGAGTTCACTTGATGAAGGGCCATCACAAACGCTCTGTAAGGAGTGTCGTTTGTAGTAACAAGTTTGAAAAGAACAAGCTTTGCCCCAAGAAGAGCTTCTGTGATCATGAAAATCAAAGTCGCTAAAGCAGCTTTTCTTACAAAGTGTCCCTTCGGATAAACTTTGCGAGCCATCCACCAAAAATAAATCACAACAAAACCGTAAATGCCAGACATGAGCCTATGAGCATATTCCACCCATGTCTTGCCTCGTTGCGCTTCGGGAATCAATTGACCATGACAGAGAGGCCACGTGTCTCCGCAGCCGTCGCCCGAGTGAGAAATGCGAACCCAGGCTCCCCACAAAATGACTAGAAGTGTGTAAATAAGAAGGCTAAATGCAAGTTTCTTGTATTGAGGCTTTGTCATAGTGATTAACCAACTATCACAGATTGACTTCTCAGGCTAGAAAAGACTTAAATGAACTATGTCTGAATCTAAAGGTCATCACCACCACCACCATTCGCACTCTCATGGACATCACCATCATCATTCCCATGCCGTTGTGGGTCGCATGAAGCTCGCTTTGGCGTTGAATTTTGGTTTTGCATGCATCGAGCTTGTCGGCGGAGTTCTTACGAACAGTGTGGCGATTTTAAGTGATGCTCTTCACGATTTCGGAGACGCATTGGCAATGGGGCTTGCGATTTTTCTGGAGAAATTTTCTCATAGAAAAAGTGACGGCAGCTTTTCATACGGGTACCGTCGTTTTTCCACTTTAGGCGCTGTGATCACAGGCGTGATTTTGGTTGTTGGTTCCATTTTTATTTTAATGGAAGCCGTGCCGCGCTTGATGACGCCACAACAGCCTCATGCTGATGGGATGATTCTGCTTGCGATCTTAGGTGTCGCAGTGAATGGCTTTGCCGCTTTCCGGGTTTCCAAAGGGGAGTCGTTGAATGAAAAGATGCTCATGTGGCACATGCTTGAAGATGTGATCGGATGGGCGTTGGTTTTAGTCGGTGCGATTGCGATGAAGTTCTTCCATATTCCGCAGCTTGATGCGGGAATGGCCATTGCCTTGGCCTTGTGGATTATGTTCAACGTCTTTAGAAATCTGCGTGAGGCTTTAAAGGTGTTCCTCATGGCCTCTCCGACACAGATTCAGGTCAGTGAAGTGGAAGAGGCAATCCGTAAGCTTGAAAATGTAGTCGACATTCATCATGGTCATCTGTGGTCTTTAGATGGTGAAAGTCATATCTATACAGCGCACGTTGTTTTGGGTTCCTCCGCGACTGTCTCAGATATGGAAACAGTGAAAGTCCAGATAAAAAATCTGGTTAAAAATTTTGGGATCGTCGAGGCGACAATCGAAACGGAAGTTTCCGGCGCTTCATGCGTGGATCCCGAACACGAATAGTTTTTTTCAAGTAAATTCTCTTTTTCATCTCGGTCTAAGATTTTTAAACGTTTCGTTTTGAGAGTTATCTCGAAACGAGACGCCCTTCCATTTCAATTTATTTAGTTGCTCGCATAAGTATAAGTTTTTGCAAGATTTTGCCGATAACAGAGGTAGGAAAAAGTAAGGAAACATTTATGCTTAAGTCGGTACGTAACTCAGCAGGTAATGTTTTGTTGCAAATCTTGGCCGCCACCGCCGTGATGAGTACTTCTTTTTACTTCCTCACGAACTACGTGATTGGACAGAAAGAGCAAGTAGGTACAACGGTGAACCTGGTGAACCTGCGATTTGCTCTTAACAGCGCCATGGACTATGTGATTTTCGGGGTCAGACAGAAATACTGTTTCACACCGGATTATGCGCTCCTGAACGATACACCAGACAAGTGCAACCTTGTGCACTCCGGAAACGTCGAGCGTGTCTTGATGTCCGTGGAGCAGGAAAACTTTATCAAAGGTTTGATTGCCTCCAATCAAAATGTGGGACCGGTAAATCCCAGCGAAATCCGCCTTTCAAAAATCAGTCGGTTGATCGACGTTACCGTGGCCACGACGGACCATCCTCTTTTTCCAGTGTTAAACAGTTTACGTTCAGTTAAGGGGCCTGATGGAAATCCAGTGAAGGTGGGATTCATCTCTGTTGATATTCAACGTGATGACAGTCCTTACCTTCCAAGAGCCGGTCGAGAAGTATATCTACAAATTCATGTGGCTTTGAAAGAATTTAAAGAGTCAGATCCTATAGCGTTCGGCCGAACGAAGATGGAAATTAATTCCCAAATTGTTGTCTACCCACGTGAAGTAGGTTCTTTTGCGTTGTTAGTCCCAGGAGATCTGCATTTGGATTTACCTTGGGATTACACTTTCGCGCCGAAAACGGGCAGTGTTTCTCTTCATAAATTTGGATCTCGTTCTGATTTGGGATCAAGCCCAGGACTTGTATTTAATAGTCCCGTGTTTGTGAATAAAGATATTTATCTTCCCGAAGATAACGGACCAGCGATTCAGGTAGACGGGAATACGCAATATAGTGCGGTGACTTTTGCTGAGCGGGTTTATCTCGGTAACGGTTGGGTCAAAAAAGGAAATAATGAAGTTTATTCTCCTCGTTCAATGGGTGGTTTGGCCGATCGTTATTGGGCCGACGCCAGAACTTTTGGTGGTTTTTTAAAAGGGATCGAAAATGACGGTGGTCTTGATAAAGGCCTTGAGGTTTTCAAAAACGGTCCAGGTTCAACTAGTACAGGTTCATTAGCTACAAGCATGGAGCTGATGAAGAAATGTATCGACTTTGCACTAAGTAAAGCCAAAGTTGATACAATAACTCAGAAGTCTAAATTAGGTGCGAGAAAGACTAACGAGACAATGTCGCAGTATGATTACCGAATCACGCTATCTAACGGGAATGAATTTTCTCGTCAGTGGAACGCCTTACGTATCAATACGTCTCAGTGGGGTGATGGAAAAGTTCAAATTGATCAATCCGACATTTATTTCGGCGGCGCTGTGATGGAATTTCGGATTTATGTTGGGGGACGATACGTCGATTTCCAATTGCCAAGAAATGGTTACGCAAAAGTTATCGTTCCTGTTGGATCGCCTGCTTATGAAAATACTTTGGTGAATGCGAAAACGACGGCTGAAGCAAAATACAATACCGCGTTGAAAGATCAAAAATCGCTAGATCAAAAGTTAAGCGACGACCGTAGACTTTTAAATGAAACGAAAACTCAACTGGCTGAAGAAGAAGCAAAACCAAAAAGGACTGTCGCAAGCACAAGTACAACGGATACTTCCGGCACTCAAACGACACAAACAACGCAAACAACTCAGAGTGGAAGTACATCTGGGACCACATCCGGAACTACAACCGGTGGAACAACAACAGCCCAACAACCAGCGGATAACGTGGACTATCAAGATCCTCAACTTATTAGTTCTTTAGAAGCGAAGATTAAAGAACTCAACGCCGAGATCTCTGATTTGGTGAATAACAAAATTCCTGCTCAAGACAGTGTCGTGAACTTGGCCTCAAAAGATGTGGATATGGCAAAAACAAACTACAACGCGTATCTAAATTTAAAAGCCAATCCACCTGTTATTGAGGTCGACACCTCACGCGTTAAAACTAAATGGGACTATGCGGACGATAAGTTGGATATTGACTTCACAGTAACGAACGCAAAAAGCTTTTTGGATGCAAATGGTAAATTAGTAGCGCCCGTTGTGGGACTTCAGGCCTATGATGGAACCTTTTATAGAAGTGAACCTCTCTATGGCATACCATCAAATGAAAATTTGAAAGGCTATCTGAATTTTAAATTTAATAACTCGCAGTTATATCTTGATGGTCCTGATTATGCGACTAAAGAGGCAAACTCATCGATCATAACTGCAGATGTGGATGATACGGATTACACGGCCTTGGCTGCGCAGTGTGAGGCGGCTCGTAATGCCGCAACTTCACAATCGTTCGGTGGTGCAGGCTGGAATACTGATTTTAGTCCGAGTACACGCATCTCCTGGAATTTTGCCGGAACTCAAAATACCAAAGCAGGGGAGGATCCCGCGTTGAACGAGCTTATTTGGAATAGTACCAATGCAACTCGTGCCAATGCGACTTTCCAACTACGATCTATCGTTGGTAAATGCGTGATTCAAGAGTCGGCAGAGTTTGTGACTGGATTTGTGGCTTGTGATGACTTGGAAATTGAGAAAAGATCAAAACCGTTGCGCATCATTGGAACGTTCATCGTCGGCAAATTGAGAATCCATAGTGACGCGATCAAAGCAGGAATTAACTGGAGTTCGATTTACTCTCCTCAAGCCACTGTTGAACTGCGTAATGCGGGAATTCTAAAATCCAAGTCGGGCCGTTCATGTGACGATAAGAACGCGGACCCAATCTGGCATCCAATTCCTTCAGCAATTGAAGTTTCGGATCGCATGTCATGCAATGCTATCAGTCTTCGCGGTAAAGCAGATCCATTCCAATGGACAACTGTTGATCCCGACTGCGGTCTTGTTGCGGGTTCAGGTACAACAAGCTCCTCAAATACGACATGTAAGCGTCGCATGGTTCGATTCTTCGTCGTCGAGCAATCAAGAGAGGGTGGAATATGATCTTAAATAATCGAGGTCAAACAATCGTTGAATCTCTTGTAGGACTTGGTTTGATTGCCATTGTCGGTTCTGCTTTTATCGGAGGAATGGTTTCCCTAAGAAACACATCCCGCAGTACCGTAGTGATGTCTTCTTCCGAAAAACAAATTGCCGATATAGCCGAGAATATAAAATCGGGTGTCGAAAACTACCAAGTAAATTTTAATTATAAAACCGCAGCGGGGGAAATGTTGGCACCGGACAGTCTGCCCATGGCATGGGATAATGGAAAGGTCGCTCTTCGTGAAGACTGTCCCGATTGTGCTGGAACGTACGGTTATGTCATTCAGCCGTATGAATCTTATCGTGGCCTTTATAAAGTAACTTTGCGAATGACACATAAAATGTGGGCCGCAAAAGGCGAGCCGTACAAAGACTATATTTTCGTGGTGAGTGCAAAATGATGTTAAGAACTAACAAAGGTTTTACCGCCGTAGAAGTAGTTGTGGGGATTGGCCTGATGGCCGCTCTCACGATGGTTATTGTATCGACTCAGCTGTTTGTTTCCAAGGATCAAGCTCAGTTAAAAGACAAGCTTGAGGATTCCATTGATACAAACCTAGCGGAAAGGGTTATTTTTTCTGATCTCAACAATTCCGATCCTTCCTATAACAATGTAAATCTCAAAGACGATAAAGGGCTTTCCTTCTTCGATTATTATCCGGATGTTCCCCAAAATGCCCTTAAAGGAAAAATTGAGAGAGATATCGTCTTAACCCCGACAGGAAACCGCACTGATTTTTATATCATGGTTCAGGATGTTAAATCGGGAGCTCTTCTAAATTATGATCCTCCAGCGGCGTATAATATTGGGCCTGTGCCAGCTGACTTTAATCTGTCTGCAACTTTAGAGTTTCAAACAGTCAACCATAACAATTTCGTGAAAAATCAACGGAAGGAATTCTGGGTTGATGGCAAAATTTTGATGCTGGATACGCCGGCTCGCATTCGTCCCATGGACGGTTTAGGTAATGTTGACCTGACTGTGGCTCCTCGCAGCCCTATATTTGTGGGCTCGGTAAAAGGACAAAGAATGGATATGGACATCGCCATTAAAGGTTTTCTAAATATCAAGCATCCAGAAACGGGAATCGAAATTACAACGGCAGATTCATTCTTAAGAACCATTCCTTCAATGGGTGGTGGTATTCCGCTAGTACGCCTTAGACCGGTAAGATTTATTCGATACTATTTAGAAAGGTATGAGGACAGTCGTTATACATCGACTCCTGCTCGTTTGTATAAAACTACTTTCGAAAATGGAACATGGTCTCAGCCTTTCTTGTTAGCTGATAAGGTGAAAGAGTTCATGATCCGCAGAGACTCTGTGATCAAAAAAATGATTTATTTTAAAGTTAAAAAGATGTCAGACGAAGACAAGGTGAAAACCGCAAGTCTTTAGGAATTTTTTGGGGGAAATATGAAACGTCATGCAAGTTTTGTCACGTTCTTGCTAGGTATGACAGTCAGCGTGCTGGCAGGGGCTACTGAAAAAGATATGCCGATGGCCGTGAATACAAACACCTCTGGGGATTCTGTTGCGTCAGCACCCGCTGCAGGCATGGTATCTCGCTCTGGTAAATCGGCGGTTAACGTCCGAATTAACAATTCGTGCTTTGGAACGAACTTGCGGGGCGTGGGAAATCCATTGTCACCGAGCGCGATCATCACGGCAAATTTGAATCTTGTTATTGGCGGTAAAGAATATCCTATTATGGTGAAATATCCATCTGGATTAGTTACTGCTGAGGGAATGAAGACGAACTCTGTAAAGCCTATGAGCGCAGAAACATTTAGTATTCCGGGTGGGGGAGCCGCAGGTATTTACGGAAATACTGTATTGCTGAAGACTCCAATTCCTTCGGGAGTATCCATTGATTCTACCGGAAATATTGTTGTTCAAAGTGTTGGTGACGTTTATCTAAAAAGTTACAGTTTTGAGCAGACGGTTGACTGTTCAAATCAATCAGCTGTCTACGGTGCTTACGGTTACTCTTCATACACGCCAACACATAGCTGTGGCGAATACATGGGTAAAGACGGTCCCATTTCCGCCTCTTTCGGTGGCGTGAATGTCTCTTCAGACCGTACAAATGTAGAGATCAACGTGTCCTTCCCGGGACAGACGGGTTTCTGCGGGGGCTATTGGTCTCCACTGATGGTTTTCTTCAACAATGAACGACCTACTTTCACAAACTCCAGTACCTTTCCTCTAAATCCAACGGGAAAGACAATGTGGCCGGAAGCCAACTCTCCAGGGTGGTTCGTGGCAATGGATCGCAATAAAACTGGAATGATCGAAGAAAAAAATGAGCTCTTCGGTGACAATGCCTCCGTTGAGAACGGCTTCGAAGTGCTTAAGCAATTCGATTCCAATAAAGACGGCGTGATCGACAAAAAAGACAAAGATTTCAATAAACTCGTTCTTTGGAATGATAAAAACGGCGACGGCATTTCTCAGAAAGAAGAAATGGTGACACTTTCTAAAAAGATCGTGAAGATTTCGCTCGACTACAAAAAAGGAGTTTTAGAGCCGATCGGCCGTTACGCGGAAGCGCGTGAACGTGCGAAGTTCTGGTATAAAGAAAACGGTAAGATGAAAACGGGCGACATCATTGACATCTGGCTTGCGCCAGCGGAAACCCGTTTAAGTCAGAAATAATTATTTCAAAAGTTCTTGAATCTTCTTTTCTAAAACCTGTGGTTTGTCCTCGCTAAATCCGCGAAACAGAGCCACAGGTTTTAAATTTTTATCAAAGACAAAAAGCGAAGGCAGCGCCTGTACCTTAAAATCTTTAACCATTGATTTAGTCCTATCAAAGTAAATTGTGAAATCTAATGGATGAGACTTTAAAAACGCGTCACGCTCTTTTAAATCATCGTCTTCATTGATCGCGATAACGACCAAGCCTTTATCTTTATACTTCTTATAAAGGCGATTGTAGTGCGGTAAAGCCTCTTTGCAGGGCTCACACCAGGAAGCCCAAAAATCAATCAGAACGACTTTTCCTTTAAGCTCGTTCAAATTTGAGATTTTACTTCCTTGGATCAGATCCGATGGTAAAGCTTTGAACTCAACGCCAACGGGCGCCTTTTGCGCAAAAACATTCAAGCTCGTAAAAACAACTAACGCCAAAAGCAAAGCACGCATCTAAGACACCTTTTCAATATATTTCAGCAAAAGATCACGCCCTCGAATTTTAGCGCGCATCACGGAAAGGAAAATAAAAACACCGCCGGTTTTGCGATCCAGGAAAATCATTTCCTTAGGGGGAGTTCTCCAGGAATGTTTTCGCACGATCTGAAAAACTTTTTTAGACAAACGCTGCGGAAGGTCCGTGTTTTTCCAATCGTAAGTGCCATCCTTATCTATTTGTCCTGCCTTGTTGCGGGGGTCTTCGTAAGTGATAAACGGCTCAACAGTTTCAAAACAAAATTCTTCAAATACTTTTTTCAAGTCTTCGTCATCATCATTCTGAACGAAGCCTAACTCTAAGGCGGCCTGAAAGAACGTATTGTGATCGTTAAGAAGCGATCCTTTCACCATACGACGATAAGGATGCATAAACTCTTCCGTGTATCTGCGAGTCGCGCCGAAATCTAAAAGCACAAGTTGATCGTGCCCTTGGGGATTGATGCGGATCCGGTAGTTCCCACTGTGGGGATCGGTCTGTACAACACCCCAATCAAAGATTTCTTTAAAGTAGAGGTCTAAAAAATTAAGAGCGATTTTATTACGTCTTTCCTGCGACAGACTTTGAATCAAAGGGTCATCAGCGCGCAAGCCGCGCTCAAAGGTCGTGGCAAGAATTCGTGGCCCAGAAAACTCTCGAAGAACTTTAGGAACGACAAAGCGTGTATCTTCCTTAAGGCGTTCATAAAATTCTTCCGTCAATTGTGCTTCCAGTTCGTAATCGGTTTCCTGCGATAACATTTCCCGAACTTCTGCAAACAAAGGATCCAAATTGAAATCCCGAGGTAGTAATTTCAGTGTTCCCAATAAGGTGCGGATCGCCCGCAAATCACTATCAATCGCTTTATCGACATTAGGATACTGAATTTTAAGAACAATGCTTTCCCCTGTGGCTCTGATTCGAGCGCGGTGGACTTGTCCCATAGAGGCTGAAGCCAAAGCTTCTTTCTCGATATCCAAAAGAGCTAACTTTTCTTCGGAAAGATTTTTCTTTATTGTCGGTTCAATAGCATCCCAAGAAAGGGGAGGTGAGTCGGACTGGAGTGATTTTAAAAGCTCATTGGCTTCAGGAGGTAAGAAATGTTCTCCATACATGGAAAGCATTTGGCCGGCTTTCATCAAGCTGCCTTTAAGTTCTCCGAGTTCCGAACTTATCAGAGAAGCTTGATTTTGCAGAAGTCGTTTCCAGTTTTCTTCTTTGGCTTCCTTGTTTTTTAAAGCGGAGGTGACGCCATGCTGTGCAATCGAAGCTCCTGCTTGAAAAGTGAGCTTCGCCAAAGACAAACTGCGAGAGAACATCGAGGATTTAATGCGCTCAAGGTTCTTCGTTTGTTTTTTGGCAGACTTTTTTTCGTCCATGGAAACTAAATTTACCTTAACTTTTGGAAATGTTAAACTTTTATTATGGCAAAAGTGACGATCTTCTGGTTCCGCCGAGACCTGCGTCTTCATGATAACGCAGGTCTTTTTTATGCTCTCAAAGAGAAAGCTGATGTTCTTCCTCTATTTATCTTTGATAAGGATATTTTAGACAAGTTGAGCAATCCTGCTGACGCGCGCGTTTCTTTTATTTATCAGACTGTCTTTCAACTGAAAGAATCTCTGCAGAAAAAAGGCAGCGATCTGCTTGTTCGTTACGGAAAGCCTCAAGAAGTATTTCAGAGCCTTTCTCGGGAACTGGAAATAGATTCGATTTACACAAATCAAGATTATGAGCCCGCAGCAAGAAAGCGTGACGAGCACATAGAAAAATGGTCGCAAAAGTCCGGCATTGAGTTTAAAACGTTTAAAGATCAGACCTTGTTTGAGAAAAACGAAATTCTCACAGACTCTCGAAAGCCGTACACTGTTTTCACTCCTTACAAGAATAAGGTTCTAGCGACTTTGAATGATTTTTACTTAAAGTCTTATCCAAATGAAATCTACGAAAAGGCCTTTGCCAAGCGCCCAAAGCCGGAAAAAATGCTTTCGTTAAAAGAAATAGGCTTTAAAGAGACAGAAATCGAATTTCCGCCGCTCACACTTTTAGCAAAGACCTTGAAAAACTACGCGCAAACAAGGGACTACCCGGCAATTCAAAACGGCACGACTCATCTGGGAATTCACCTGCGTTTTGGCACAGTCAGTATTCGGGAGCTTGCGCGAGAAGCTAAAAAGTTTTCGCCAGTGTGGTTGAGTGAATTAATCTGGCGAGATTTCTTTATGCAAATACTCTGGCATTTCCCAGAAGTGGAAAAGCGAAGTTTTCGTCCCGAATATGACAATATTTCCTGGCGAAAATCACCGCAAGATTTTGCTAAGTGGTGCAAGGGGGTGACCGGATATCCGCTGGTCGATGCGGGAATGAGGGAGCTCAACGCTACGGGATACATGCACAACCGAGTGCGTATGGTGACAGCTAGTTTTTTATGTAAGCATTTATTAATTCATTGGCGCGAAGGCGAAAGATATTTTGCTGAAAAGCTTCTGGATTACGATCTCGCTGCCAATAATGGCAACTGGCAATGGGCGGCAGGGTCAGGTTGCGATGCTGCTCCGTATTTTCGAATTTTCAATCCACAGGCACAGGCTGAAAAGTTTGATCCTGACGGGGAATACATAAAAAAATGGGTGCCAGAGCTTCACACCTCTCGTTATCCTAAACCTATGATTGAACACGCGGAAGCCCGCGGTCGCTGTTTGCAAGCATTTACAAAAGCTTTGAAGAAGTAGGAGACTTTTATGCGAATTCTTATCACCGGAGCCACAGGTTTATTGGGGAAAGAAGTCGGAAAAGTTTTAGCTGAAAAAGGTCACGAACTTTTAGCCGTCAGCAGAAATTTAACCAAAGCGCGTGAGGTGCTGCCTTTTCCCTGTGAGATCGTCGTTGGCGATCTCAACGACGGGCCGCTGAAGGACCCTCGGCTTAAAACTGTCGAAGCTGTTATTAATTTAATGGGCGAGACTGTGGTCGAACGTTGGAATGAAGAAAAAAAAGAACGCATTTATAATTCTCGCGTGGTCGCAACAAGAAATTTAATAGCAAGTCTTCCAGCGGATGCAAAAGTATTCGTTTCTGGTTCTGCTATAGGCTATTACGGGGACTGTGGCAGTGAGTTCTTATACGAAGAGCACAGTCCTGGAAAAGATTTTCTTGCCAAGCTTTGTGTTGATTGGGAAGCGGAGGCGGGAAAAGCTCCGGGAAGAAAAGTTTTTATTCGCACCGGTCTCGTATTGTCCCGCCACGGTGGCGCGTTAGATGAGATGCTTTTTCCGTTCAGAGCTGGTGTCGGTGGAGTTCTTGGTGAAGGTCAGCAGTGGATGAGTTGGATCCATATAAAAGACATCGTCGGTCTTTTTGTATTCGCTCTTGAGAACCCAAAAGCACAAGGAGCCATCAATGGCTGCGCGCCCTTTCCTGTAACGAATAAAGAATTCTCGCAAACTCTGGCGGAGGCTGTCGGACGAAGCCTTGGTCCCAGCGTTCCACATATGATTCTAAAACTGATTTACGGAGAGACAGCCGACGTGATTCTTTCCTCCATTCGCGGTTCCGCCGAAAAAGCGGAAGCTTTGGGATATCAATTTCATTTTAGTGAATTAAAAGAGGCTTTAAATGAAATCTGCGCTCCTTTTAAGGCGGGTGAAGATGTCTTTCTTTCAGAGCAGTTTTTGCCGGAACCACCGGAAAAAGTTTTTCCTTTTTTTCAGGATGCAAACAATCTAGAAAAAATAACGCCTCCTACTTTGAACTTTCAGATTGAAAAGATATCAAGTCCAGAAATCACTCAAGGAACATTGATTGACTATCGCCTAAAAATTCACGGCGTTCCTGCCAGATGGAAAACGGAGATTGATGAATGGCAACCCCCTTACAAGTTCGTGGATACGCAACGTTTTGGTCCGTATCGCTTTTGGCATCACACCCATGAGTTTCGCCCGTTCTGCGGCGGAACTTTGATGGTGGACCGGGTTCGCTATCGTTTGCCCTTGGGGTATCTCGGTTGGGTTTTAGGAGCTAAATTTGTAAAAAAAGATGTTCAAAATATTTTTTCATTTCGCAGAAAATATATTTCGACATTGTCGAGCTACGAATAGTCTACTGTTTGTTGCGAAGCTCGCGCAGATACGTGAACTGCTGCACGTTTCGGGCGAGTAAAAAAGGATTCACCTTTTTTTCAATAAAAAGTTTTAAAGGCACGCTGGGAAGATCAAGACTGCGGCGGTTGGTCAGCTCGTTTTCATAAAGCGCAAGGCCTTCGTCATCTCCTGTGATCGGGGAATCATCCAGATTGCTCAGCATTTTACAAAAATGCAAATTCGTCTCGGTGTACTCGTGCGTGCAATAAACCAAAGTCTCTGAAGGAAGAGATTTAATTCTTTGCAGGCTTTGATACATTTGCTCATAGGTCCCTTCAAAAAGACGTCCGCAACCGAGTCCAAATAAAACATCGCCGGAAAAAAGCCATTTCTTAGTTTGATTCCAATATGCAACATGCCCCAGAGTGTGTCCCGGAAGTTCCATCACGGAAAACGAAAAACCGCCGACAGAAATTTCATCGCCTTCCTTGACGAATTGATCGGCATAAGAAATTTGGTTTTTGTTTTTCTGTGGAGCAAAGACAGGCGCAGAAAAAGAACTCTTTAACTCTTTCACTCCACCGACATGATCGCTGTGATGATGTGTTAGCAAAATTCCTTTTAAGGATAAACCTTCACGTTGCAAATAGGACGCAACGGCTTTGGCTTCTCCGGGGTCGACAACCAAGGCTTCCTTTTTGCCTTCATCCACGAGGACAAAGACATAATTGTCTTCAAAGATAGGAACGAGTTCTACTCGCGAAACAGCTGGAGCCATATTCCTTATTCTCTGATTTCCGAAATTGATTTTCAAGACCTAGGTTCGATTGATTAATAACAATAACTGGCCTTGGTCATAAGGGTCCTTTGTCCTAAAATAAGACTCAATATGAAGATCAAAGTGGAACTTGAGGGACGAGACTATATTGAAGTGGAATGCGAAGGGGAGGACCCAAAATCTCCGGGAGCCTTAAAGAAGGTGTCATTTCTGGGATGCTCAACGTTTCTCCAAACAATGCAAGATCTGCGAAAAGAGTTCGGTCCGGATCTTAGAAAGTGGTCTTTGCCACAAGGGCACGATCATTCCAGTCTTTTGATTAAAGAAATGATTTTAAAACTGCGAGGCGAGTGGGCATTTCCTTATGATGAAGAAGAACTTTGTCACTGCCGAACAATTCCAACTCACACAGTCGATCAAGCCATCATCGCCGGAGCTCACACTCCCGAAGTCGTGACTCGACAAACTTCCGCCAGCACGGCCTGCGGAACTTGTCGTCCTAACGTGCAAAAAATTATTAACTACCGGCTTTCTTAGGTTCTTTCCCCGTCATATCTTCAACAATCTTCTCCGGAAATTCCCCATGCTTAAGATAATACTCCAAAAGTGGACCCAACTTCCGGCGGCAAGAACCCCCACAGGGGCCAACGCCTGCGCTGGTTGTGTCGAAGATTTCATTTAAAGTGTGGGCCCCATTGCGGATCGCTTCCTCAATGGTTTCGCGGCTGATGTTATTACAGCGACAGATAATTTCGGTTTTCTTCTTTGGGCCCATATCTGAATTGTAATGCCGCGCAATGCAAAAAGGTACGCCGTACTAGTCTAAAGTGCGGCGCGTTACATCTCATTGATAACTGGGGCATAATCCTGTAAAACAGGTGTCCTTCTAACAATGGAGCTGAAATGGCTAATCCTACAACTGATAAACTTCCTATGACAATTCGCGGAAAAGCGATGCTTGAAGCAGAGCTTAAGAAGCTATTGTTAGAAGAAAGACCGTCTGTCATTCGTGCGATCGAAGAAGCACGCGCTCAAGGTGATATTTCTGAAAATGCGGAATATGAATCTGCAAAAGAGCGTCAAGCTATGATCGAAGGAAGAATTGCTGAAATTCAAGGCAAACTTGCCGGCGCTGAGGTTGTCGATACATCAGCGATTAAAGCAGATCGCGTTGTTTTCGGTGCCTATGTGAAAATCGTGGACACAGAATCAGAAGAGGAATTCAACTACCAGATCGTGGGCGTTGACGAATCTGACGTGAAACAAGGTATGATTTCAATCCTTTCTCCTTTAGCTCGTGCCTTGATCGGCAAAAAAGAGGGCGACACAGTTACAGTGCAAAGTCCCAAAGGTGATAAAGAGTTCGAAATTCTTTCTTTCGGATATAAGTAATTTTTCTTTGAAAAGACATTGTCGGTCCATGGTGAGACCTGTGACAATAAACCATGGACTCGCGCAAACGCTCATCATCAGCATCTTCAGATAAACATCTTATTGCAGAACAACCGGGAATGGTGATTCTCCTTTCCGGTCTTATCTTGTCGTTCTTTTTGGGGTACACGGCGAAATCTCTTTTATCTCCTGCGCGAGTTTTTGCTCAGATTGAAAAAGCAGCAAGCCACATTCATAAAGACGTTAAAGTTAATTTTGCTTCCGCGCAGTTCAGTATGAGTGACGGCATTTTGCCTCGTTTTGCCGTGATCATTTCTCAAGTGCGCATGGAGTCTTCCCAAAAATGTTGGGCAGCTCCCGTTCTGGAAGTGGATGAGTTGCGTTTGCCGATTTCTATCTTAAACGCACTTCGTGGAGGAACGCCTGTTCAGAATATCGAAGCGAACAACGTCAAACTTGTTCTGCGTGAAGATTTTAAAAATTGCGATGCCAAAGAAGAAGAAAAAAAAGCGGACAACAAACCGGCTCCCTTGGTAACACTGTCTCCCTCAGAGCAATCACAAAAATATCAAAACGATGTGCGCGGCATTCGCGTGCAGAAATTGGAAATTTCTTCTGAAAAATACCCTCAATATCACTCCGAACTTTTAAATTTCGTAGCCAAAGTAAAATCTTTTGAACCCAAAGTGATTGAGGTCACCGCCAAAACGCATCTTCTTAAAGACGCTCAAGTTGGAGATTATCTTTCTCACGCTAATCTCTACGTTCAATATAAAGAATCACCTGAAGCCACAATTCAATCTCACTTTTTCGGAAACTGGCGCGAAGGTCATTACAGTATTATTGCCAACTACACCATAGACGAACAGTTGCTGGCGATTGAAACAGATTTAAAACACATTCCTCTAAGTCAGATTCTGACGATCATGCAAAAGTACGGCTTGGCATCCAAAGATCTTAACGGTCGCCAAGTATGGATTTCCTCTAAAGCGCGCCTGGTGGCTCCGTTAGATAAAGTGCGCACGTCTCCGATTGAAGTTCGTGATATGCGTCTCGAGGGCGATTTAGGAGAGATGCGGGTGGATCGTATCGATATCTCTTCGGTAGAGCCCCTTCGCTATTCTCCTATTGTTGTCGATGTAAAAAAGCTCGATATCGGAAAGTTATTGGTTCTGTTAAACCGTCCGAAAAACACGAGCATGTTAGGCGAACTCGGTGTCTTTACCGGACGAGCCGAAATTGTTTCAGATCAAAAAATGAAAATGACAGGTGAGCATTCAGGTCTGCAATTTGTTTTTTCAAACAAAGGCCAGCGAGAGGTGCAAGTCATCGAGCACATGGTTGGAGACATTGATCTGCAAGACAATGATTGGAATTTTCACATCAAACGTGTTGAACCCAGAGCCGGAACCTTCATCGGTGACGTGAAAATGAAAGCCGACCGGGATTTCCAGGACATCGAAGTCAAAACACGTGTTGAGGAAGTCGTGCTGGATCCGGCGGTGCAAAAGTTGATGACAAATGGCGGGGATATCGGACTTTTGAGTCTTGATGGTGACGTCAAAATTAAAAAAGGTCAGATGTCCTATCTAAAAGGTCTTCTTCGTGTTGATAGCATGAATGTTGAAGGATTAAGCTTTGAAAAAACAAAAGCGTCCGTCGATTGGGCTCAAGGTGAAGTTGTTCTTAACACGCAAGTGAAATCCTTGGTCGTGACTCCAGGATCACCGGGAGCCGATATTTTAAAACAAGTGACAGAACCTGTTTGGTGGAATGGTGGAAAGTTAACTCTCAACGCTCTGACAGGTCAGTTTCATTTAAAAAAATCCCAAGAACTTTCCTGGAAAAACTTCCAAGGACAAGTCGGAAAAACGGGACGTTTGTTAACCGATGGTTCTTGGAATGAAGACGGGGACCTCAAGGGCAGTGTGCTTGCCAAAGAAGGCAAGGTCCATAGAAAGTGGTTCATTGATGGGGATCGTGAAAATCCTCAGTTTACTGAAGACTCTGCCAAAACAATGAGGAAATAATGTTTTTTCTTGTCGTTGTTTTAATCATCGCTGCGTTTTTAATTTATCGCCATTTTACCTGGAAATCGCTGCCATGGCCTCAAGGAGCTTTAATGCCTCCAAGCTATCAAGGACACCGCGGCTACTGGAAGGGCGGAGCGCAGGAAAACACGATGGCTTCTTTTGAAGCTGCGAAAGCGCGTGGTCTTAAAATGGTAGAGATGGATGTTCGTCTTTCCAAAGATCTAGTGCCTGTGGTTTTCCATGATGCTGATTTAAAGCGTCTTGCGGGGCGAGGGAAGTTCGTCAGTGAATGCACAGCTGCTGAACTGCGAGAGTGGGCCAAGGCACCGACACTTGAAGAAGTTCTTTTATCTGCCGATATTCCAAAATATCTCAATGTCGAGCTAAAAACGAATTCAATCTTTGATGGGCGCTTGGAAGAAAAAGTGTCTGCCGTTATCAAAAAACACGAAGCCGAAAAACGCATTTTGTTTTCAAGCTTTAATCCTCTTTCCTTGTGGAGACTGAGTCGTCATTTACCTCAGGTGCCGCGCGCTCTTTTAGCCACTTTGGAAGAAGAACCTGAAAATAAAATCTATCTTCGTCAGATGTGGTTGGCTCCGTATGTGAAAGTCCATGTGTTGCATTTGGACCACCGCTATGTCGATATCAAATCGCTGCAAAAGTGGAAAAACAGAAAAATTCCTGTGTCTCTGTGGACCGTGAACGATGCTGACCTTGCAAAACAATATTTAGATGCAGGGGCGTTAAGTATTATTTCGGATTCTCTTGGGGAAGTCGTGGATTCATCACGGTAAAATAAAGTGGCGGTACGAAAGCCATAAGCGCCATCACGGAATAACCGTAAGGCAATTTCATAGCTTCGTCTTGTTCATGCAATTCCGTAAAAGGCAGCGTCGCTTTTAAGTGATGATGCGAATGATAACCTAAATTGATTAAGGCATAATTTGTAAAAGCCTGGTAGCTGTCCCACGAATGTTTTGCTTTCACGCCTTCATAAAGACCATCAGAATTCTTCCTGCGCACAAGTCCATAGTGCTCAATGTAGTCAACTGTTTGTAAAAGCAGGATTGCAACAAGGCTTTGGCCAATCCAGAAAAACAAAGCCTGCGTTCCGTAAAGAGCATAGATCGAAAGGGTGATGAAGATCTGTAGAAGCCCCCAGCCTACAATGCGATTTTTAAAAACATGCCAAAAACCTTTTTGGCGAAGACGGCGATGCTCAATAAAAAAACTTTCCCAAAGACCTTTGAAATAAGACCGTACAAAATAAAAATAAATCCATTCATTCCTGCGGGCCGTGGCCGGATCCTCCAGAGTGCCGACGTTCTTATGGTGTCCAAAAACGTGCTCAACTCCGTAGTGCGAAAAGTTCACCAAAGAAAGAAGTCCGAAACCTAATTGCTGCAATTCTTTTTCTTTACGATGAACAAGTTCGTGAGCGGTATTGATTCCCAAAAGTCCCATGATCGTTCCAAAAGAAAGCATAAGACCCACGAGTTCATAAGAAGAAGCTTTCAAAGAACTAAGTATTCCGACAAAACCAAACACACATAAAAACGGTAAAGCAGAAATCAGCAAAACCAACGACCACAAAGAGGCCGGTCTTTGATCAGGCACTTTTTTATTTTTAAGAAGAAGATTGTCGATCAGAGGATGAAAAACAAAAACACCCGCAGCACCTAAGAAAGTCCAAGGACCTCCCAAAGCAGCACCAATCACGGCGAGAACCGCGAAAAAGTAGGGCAGTGAATAACGAGAATAAAAAAGAAATGCCTTCATGGTGTTAAGTTAAGTGTAACTCTAATTCCACGAAGGCAGAAAGATCTAATTACGAACGTTGAGTTTCGTTTTGCTTTTGGCTCACAGTTTGTTGCTGTTGTTGCTGATGGCTTACTTGCTGACGGTTGTCTTGAATGTCTTTTGGATCTACGTCGATTTCGTTCAAACCTTGTTTGAAGCCGCGGATGGCTTTACCCAAACCTTGACCCAATTGTGGTAGACGGCTTGGACCAAAAAAGATCAAAGCGATGATAGCAAGAAGTAAAATATGCGTTAGGCTAAACTCACCCATGGGGTTCCTCCCAGATTCTTTAAGTCTACACTTTTTAGACCTGTCTGGGAGGAAAATCAACGAGAAGGCTGGGATTTAATGCGGGTTATTCAGTCGGCATCTCGATAATTTCGACTTGGTCAGCATCGGCAGCCTCTTTTTCAAGTCCCGAGGCTTCCTCAGACCCTACTGCAACGACCTTGGTTCCTTCTGAGACAGTTTGTACTGGAGCGGCTTCTGACGTCACAGGGGCTTTTCCTGGCAGCTCTTTCGCAATACCTTTAACTGGTCGCGGAGTCTGAACCTCTTTAACTGTTGGCGCTACAGCGTGTTTAGAGGCTTTTTTAGAAGCGCCTGTGTTCATTTTTTTGAGCTCTTTGTCGTACTTCGCTTTAAGGTCCGAAAGTTCCTTTTGATAGTTTTTTCGGATTTCTTCGACTTGGTTATTACGAGCTTCGGTGATGCAGGAAGAATAAGTCTGCATCGCCATTTCTTTAGCTTGTGCACGGCAAGTCAACTCCGCCGATGTCTGAGTAAAGGCATTCGCAGTAAATAAGATCGTTGCAAAAAATGAAAGTATCGTTTTCATGTGAAACCCCGTTCGACCTCCATATAACAAGATCCGTGCCGTGTTTAATGCGAATCAAGGACCTTTCATTGCTAAGGAACAGGTGTTTTTTACATAGATGGACAGACTTTTGCCGCCGGCGTCCTTGCAAATAACATAATGGAGAGAACTCAAAAGCGGAGTAAATTAAGTAACGAAAGAGGCCACAGATGAAAGTTTGGAGTCTTCTTATCGTTACTTTGTTTGTCGTGAATCTCGTCAGAGCCCAGGATCTTTTCGTGAAAAAAGAAGCGAAAATGACGATCCCTTGGGCGGTCGCTGACTGGTCGCCTTATTATATTTTGAAGGGTCCGCAAAAAGGCGAAGGTCGTATGGATCGCCTTAAAAAGGTGATTGCGGAACACCTTCCAAATTATCAGTTCAGCGATGTCTATGCCGATATGCCGCGCGCGGTGGAGCTTTGGAAATTAAATAAAAATATCTGCTCAGGCTCAGCCTTAATAACTCCCGAGCGAGAGAAATGGGCGTACTTCACAGCCCTT
>NZ_CAMLDV010000020.1 GCF_946478835.1 uncultured Bdellovibrio sp.
TTGGCTCTTAAGTTGATCGGCTAAGGCGCTGACGCGCACAGTGTGTAGGGCGACGACGTCGCCCGAAACTGAAGTAGCTCAAGATATATAGATCCAAATATAAAACCCGATGAGCAATCATCGGGTTTTTCTTTTGCTCTGATTTTAAAAAAATTCGCTCACTCTTTTTACAGGACCCTGTTCGAATATTTCCATCATCAAAAAAGTGTATAACTTTTTTACCAATAATTTCAAATATTTAGCTAAAGTCCAGGCGCATTTCCTCCGAAATATTATGTACGAAGCATGGAGGAATATTATGAACATTTCTAAAACAACAAGCCTGATGGTTGCACTGATTGCTACCACCACCCTTCTTGCAGCTTGCAGTAAAGACGGTTTTCAAACTCTTCCAGCAGCAGGCGGAAATACAAGCCAAGGTTCCAGTGATAATTCAGGACAAGGCACGACGCCGACTCCAAAACCTCCGAGTGCTTATGACAAATTGGAAATGTCTGGCATCGTTGGCGGGACTTCGTATGAAAATGAACAAGTCATCGCTCTAGACAAAAACAATAACGCGCTACTTCTTTACCTTCCCCTTCCTCCAGGACCTTTCAGCAATATCTATATAGATGTCCCAAATGTTAAAGGGGTCAAAATTCAAACCGTTCTGGACTCTCAACAGAAAGCGCGCGTGGCGGTGAGCATTCCGCTGAAACTCATCGTCAAAGACAAGGTGACATTGCCTCCTGCGAACAGTCTTCCAGGCGGACGCGCTCTTCCAATGATGCCAAGCGGAGAGTTCCCATCACTAGCCCTGGGGCTTAATCAGAACTCAGACAACAAGATCTACCTTTATTTCGGCGTGAATGCGGTCGGAATGTTCATGGAAAGCTCTTTCTTTCCAGAATATTTAGGAATTACAGCGCCGATTAAAAACAAGGCTGGGACAAGAACTTTGGGTTATTTCACCATCGTTCCGAAGGCCGGGGTCAATAACGGAGGTCTCTTCCTTTCGTTTATCCTTCCCAATGACCTCGCGAAAATTATCGACGACCACTTGAGTGGAATTATCAACTAAACAAGACCGATAAAAACTCGCTCTATTTTGATTTGCCTGCCCCCTTAATTCTCGCTAGTCTAAGGGGGCAATCATTTTGAACCAGCATTTTAGGAGCGAATCAATGGCAAAGAAAAAAGCAAAACCAGCGAAGAAAAAAGTAGCTAAAAAAGCAGCGAAACCTGCTAAAAAAGCTGCTGCAAAGAAAGCAACTAAGAAAACAGCTAAGCCTGCAAAAAAAGCGGCTACAAAAAAAGCTGCCAAACCAGCGAAAAAAGCTGCAACAAAAAAGGCCGCTAAGCCCGCTAAAAAAGCAGCCACTAAAAAAGCTGCTAAACCTGCGATAAAGCCTGCTGCTAAAAAAGCGGCTCCTAAAAAAGAAAAAGCAGCTAAAGCCGCTGTTGTTGGCGCAGCCGCAGTTGAGGTTTTGAAACCCACTACTCCAGCTATCGACGAAATGTCTTCTGAATTCGAAGACGAAGCAGACATGGACCACATGATCGATATCGAAGACGAAACTTCAGCTTCTGAAGACGACGAATGGGAAGATGAAGGCGAAGACGAAGAGTCTGACGAAGTCGGTTCATTCGAAGAAGAAGATGAAGAAGAAGGTGACGATGACCTTCTTAAGAAAAAAGAAACTAGTGATGACGACGACGAAGACGATGAAGATGACGACTTCGGCGATGACGAAGGCTACTTCTAATCTAAAGAAAATTTAGATCTTAAAAAAGCGCTCCGTAGAAAGAGCGCTTTTTTTATTTCTGCGAGGACTTATGTATAAACACCTTTATCGCCGTTTCTTAGACGCTCATCCGCAAGAACTTCATTTTGCCTGCCACAGCCATCACTACTGGCCGGATGTTTCCAGAGACGCTCACCTGCAATACTGGGATGATTCTTGCCAGTTTGTCGACGATAAATGGAGTTATATCTTTTCTAAAAAAATTCCTCAGGCGCAGAAATTAATTTCCGAAGTTTTACGCCTTTCAAAACCGGAACAGATTGTCTTTGCTCCGAATACACATGAATTTGTCTTTCGCCTTTTGAGCTCTTTAGACTGGAGCAAAAAAGTGCGCGTGCTTACGACGGATTCCGAATTTTACAGCTTCGATCGCCAGATCAATCGTTTGGCGGAGTTCCCTAATTTTGAAGTCGTGAAAGTACCGAGTCTTCCCATTGAAAATTTCAATGAGCGCTTTGAAAAGGAAATGGCTTCAGGGTCTTGGGATCTTATTTTTGTAAGCCATGTTTTTTTTAATTCCGGTCTTTCTTGTGATGTCGAAAGATTTGCAAAGAAAGCTCCCACGAATGCCATCTTTGCGATTGATGGTTATCACAGCTTCATGGCGGTGCCTTTAAATCTTTCGACTATAGAAAATCGTGCGTTTTATATTGCTGGCTCTTACAAGTATGCTCAAGGAGGAGAAGGCGCTTGCTTTATGTATGTGCCTCCTGAAACTCACCACCGCCCTTTCCATACGGGTTGGTTTGCGGAGCTTTCGCACTTATCTGCTGTTGGCAATCAGGTGGGTTACCCTACTGATGCTCTTCAATACGCAGGAAGTACGATGGACTTTTCGGCTCTTTACCGTTTGATCGCAGTTCTTGAAAAGTTTAAATCGGAGGGACTGACTGTTGAAAAAATTCACGGCTTTGTTCAAAAGAATCAGGAATTGTTTTTAGCAGAGCTTCAGAAAAAGCAACATCCTTTGGTGAATGCGCAAAGCCTGCTTCGCGGACCTGCTTTGAGTTCTCATGGGCACTTCCTCACCTTTGAACTACCCTCGACGGAAAAGACTCAGGAAATGGTCAAATCTCTGGCGAAAAATCATTTAAAGACGGATTCTCGCGGTACACGCCTGCGCTTTGGCTTTGGGCTTTACCACGATGAAAACGATATTCGTAAGGCCGTTCAAACGTTATTCATATAACGAATATTTACTTTATAACGATTTATTGGATAAATGATGAGGAGAACGGTACTTCTACGTGCGAAACAAACCACGGAGACCTACCATGAACAAAATCATTCTTTTTCTTTCTGTCTTAATGCTATCTAAATTTGCTTTGGCGACAACAACACCGGCTCACGTAGAGTTGTGTGCTCTTGAAATCGCAGAAGAAGCAGAAGCACAGTTCACGGAAGAAACTATTTTCGACGTTAGAAAAACTAAAACGATTTCAGCGTTCCACCTTTCTTTGATCAATAACTACATCGCTGGTTACAATCAGGAACCTAACAAACATCTTACTCTTGCTGATCTTCAAAAAATGTTCAGCAAAGATGGCGAAGAAAGCTTCAACGATCTTTACATCGTAAAATACACTTCTAAAACAACAGGCCAAGTTTATCTTGAAGTGCGCACTTACCCAGGCGACAACCCTGTCGGCACTGTTTACAATTCTAAAACCGGCGAGATCCTTGCGCAAAATAGCGACGACAGCTATGAACTTACATTGCCTAACGGCGGAACGTTCTCTTGCTACGATCTTAATAAAGATAAGTACTAATTTTTTTAACAAGTCTTTGATAAAAAGTCCGAATGAAAATTCGGACTTTTTATTTTGTCTCACCTAAGTCCAAATAAAACACACAAGAGTTTACTTATCTGAACGAATAATGCTTTCATAGAAAACTATGGAGGAGTCGTGAAAGGTATTATTTCGTTCTTGTTTTTGTTTGTCGGAACTTCCAGTTCCGCTTTCGCTGATTGGCAATTCGGTCTTAGTGTCGGCTACAGTCCCAACTATCAAGTTAAGATGACGGGAACCGGAATCAACTCTGGAACACCCTATTCAACAGATTATAAACTTGAGTATGATAGTTCCACGGAATTTGGCGTCGACGCGTGGAATACACCGAAAAGTTCATGGGGTTTCATTAGTGGAATTCAGATCGGCCAAGAGCGCAAATTAAAATCGGGAACTATCAACGGCTTTCCGATTTCGACATCTTCAGGGGTTTCAAAGTATCAAACCAATTTTCTTTATGCGGGAACGGCCTATCGTTGGGAATCTTTTTACATCCCGTTGGCTCTCGTCTATGGAATGACAAAATTCACATCTGCGACCCCCATGGACTCAATCGAACTCAAAAATGGCTTCGGAGCGCACCTCGGCGTGGGTTGGATTATTAACGATCACTTTGTTATTGAATACATCGGGCGCGCAGTAACGACAGAACTTAACGTAACGTCTGGAAGCAGTTCTGAAAAAAACACCGGCACCATCGGTTCCGCCGTTCTAAATTTCAAATACTTATTTTAGTACTGTTCCATCACAGGGAATTTAACATTCCCTGTGATTAAACATTGTTCGTCTTTGAGAAGCTCAGCTAAACTATGTCATGAGCAAAAATTCCAAGAAAATTAAAGAAGAGCTTTTTTTCCCCAAGAATAAAGATCTTAAAGATTGTTCAACGAATGCTTCAAAATATTTTTCCGGCAACAGAGACGACCTGGAAAAAGAAATCGATAAGCTCACAGATAAACTCTCGGATCTGCAAGAACTGATTTTTGCAGAATCCAATCACAAAATTCTTATTATTCTACAAGGTCTTGATACTTCTGGAAAAGACGGAACAGTAAAACATGTTTTCAGCAGTACGAATCCTCAAGGGGTCAGAGTCGTCTCATTTAAGCCACCCACTGAAATTGAAAAAGCCCACGACTATCTTTGGCGCATTCACAAAGAGTCTCCTAAAAGAGGCGAAATTGTGATCTTCAACCGCAGTCACTATGAAGATTTCATCGTTCCTTACGTACATCACTTCCTGCCCCCTCATAAGCTCAAACAACGTCTTAAAGATATTGTGAACTTTGAAAAAATGCTCAGCACAGAGGGTGTTATCATTTTCAAATTCTTTCTGCACATCAGTCCCACCGAGCAGGCCAAAAGGATTTTGGAAAGAATCGATAACCCTGCCAAGCATTGGAAGTTTTCAATGAGCGATCTGCGTGAAAGAGAACATTGGAAACGATATATTAAGGCCTACAATATCGCTCTAAAGAAAAGTCATCATCCGGATGCGCCTTGGAATATTATACCTGCTGATGACAAACGCCTTCGTGATTTTTTAATTTCGTCCATTTTGGTTGAAAGACTGTCGAATCTAAACCCACGTCCCGCAAGAATGGATCCTGCCGTCATTCGCAAGGTTCAACGCGAGGCAAAGCTTCTTCTTAAGAAATAAATCGCTCTTTCACAGAGATCAAAAACTAAACCCGTAACTGGAGTGTTTTTCATCTTGAACCGATGAACTTGTGAGGGGGCGCCGCTCATGAGACCACTTGGAAATAAGGGATTTATGATTGTTCAAGCCTTAATGGGAGCCATGCTCTTAGGCATCCTGGGGCTTGCTTTTGCCGGTTTAGTCAAAGACATGTGGATGGAGAACCAGACATTGCAAAGCAAAAATGATGAGCTGACACTGGCACAAGTGATCCGCCAACAAATCTCTACTCCCAGTCTTTGCAATGCTTCATTTGAAGTGGGTCGTAGAAGCTTTAATCCTACGGCAACTTCTCGCAATATCAGCGTAAGACTGAATCCTACAAATCCTGCCAGCGTTGTCGCTCAAGGGGTCACCTTGCAAAATTGGAATCTCACGGTTCAGTCTTTTAGTTTAAACAATATCACCAAGGCTGTGGCTTCCTTTGCGGGAGAAACTCTTTATGCTGGAGATTTATCTCTTCAGGCGCAAGCAACCAACGGACGCAAAAACATTTACAAATCAAAAACGCTGGGCAAAATATTCTTGCGTGTTGATGATGCTACACAAACGATCACGAGTTGCTTTATCAGCGAAGATGGAACCGGTATTGCCAGCTCGGCATGCGCAAGCCTTGGGGGAACTTTCAATGAAACAACCTCGGTCTGTGATATTTCAAATCTAAAACAACGCCTGCTTGCTTCCGTCGGTCAGTGTCCGAATGGAGAAACCATGACGGGATTTGATGCTCAAGGAAAAATGCTGTGTGCAGTGCCGGCTGCCCCGGCAGTGGCCTCAAACTATCAGTGTCGAGGTAGTGTCACGGTTGGTTGCTCAGACTCTGGCGGAGGAGGCAACGTTGCTTCAATAAGAGGAGCTAACTGTTGCCCCGCTCAAACAGTAAGTTGTGAGCCCGTTGGAAAAACTCATACAGGAGGAAGCTGCGGACCTCACGGTGACAGAATGAATGTTTATCAAGATTATATATGCACCTGCAAAGGTGTTCTTTAAAGCTCATCTCATCGCTGAGCGACCGTATTGTTCTGCCGTACTCTTGACCGTCGAAAATCGCCGATAGAGCATAACCACTTATGGCACATTGGCAGGACGAATTTTTAAATCTATTGCGAGAGCATTACCAAAAACAGAAAAGAAAAAATCCCCGGTACTCAATGAGGGCCCTTGCTAGAAATCTTAATATTGCGCCCGGCCCTGCTTCCGCGCTTATCAAAGGTTCTAAGGTTTGGAATATATCCGAGGACTGGGCTCTTCGCGTTCTGGCAAAAATGAATCTTAAACCGACAGAGCGTAAAAGAATTCTGGCTTTGATGAAATTTCATTCAAGCACCACACAAACCAAACCTATTGAAGACCTTTCAGGATTGGCTGTTGAACATTGGGGCTACTGGCCTATCCTTTGCTGCTTTGATGTTCCAGACCTCGCTGACTCCCCTCAGAAGATCTCTAAAAAACTGGGAATAAAAAAAGCTGACGTGGACACCATTGTTCAAGATCTGCTTCGCCGACGTTTCCTTATTAAGTCTACTGACGGATCCATTAAGCGTCCCTCGGAATACCTTGCAACCACGGATGATATTTCAAGTGAAACCATTCGTCTGCTTCATAAGTCGAATTTAGATTTAGCTAAAAAAGCTTTAGAGAAATTTCCAGTCCTACAACGCGAGTTTCAAACAATTACGGTCGCAGGAAGCTCTGAAGCCGTGCAAGAGATTAAAAAAGAAATTCGCGACTTCACGGACCGCTTGGCTCATATCCTCAATCGCGATCAAGGCAATGATCAAGTTTTTCGCCTGTCAGTGCAGTTATTCCCCATGGAGTTAGGAGATTTCGATGTTCGTTAAAATCGTCTTTATTTTAACTTTGCTTGCTCCACTTTCATCAAATGCTTATGTACGTATTGGAAATGGCGGCGAAGGCGTTTTAGTCGATGATCAAGTTTATGTGCGCGATTTATATGAACAAGGGTCGCACCTGCATCCCCGATTTGGTTCACAAATTTCGACCTCCCTACTTGGCGCTTGGAATAACACCACACTTGCAAAACAATTTTCTTCTGAAAAAAGTTTGGTGCTGCAAAAACTGACTGATATTGAAATGACGTTTCCAGGATTGGGGTTTGCTACGATGCAAGCCCTTGAAAAATACAATTATCTTTTCGTCGATATGCTGGAGCTTCTCGCAAACGACAGCCCCACGGTTCCAGAACCACAGCGAATTCAAATAGCCGTACGCTATTACAAGACAATTTATCTTTCAAAAACGGCTTGGGGTAAGATGTCTCTCGAATCCAAGGCCGCCCTCCTGATTCATGAAGGGCTTTATGGTCTTGCAAAAATCACGTGCGATGAAAACGACTGCCAGCAAAAATCCAAACAAGTCCGTCCTCTTATTGGCCGGTTTTTTTCATCAGCGTCTCACGACGAACTTAAGGCACTTATTCGTGAAAATCTCGATGTTCAATCTCTTGAGAACCTATGCTCTGACCCCGCGGCGAAATTTCAGTTTTCAATAGTTTCAGAAAAAAATATGACAAAGGTTTTTGAGAGTTTTAATTCTGCCTATCTCGCTATTTCTGAAGACCTCTGGCAAGACGTTCATAAAATCTGTCAGCTCGCTTTACCTTATAAGGAGCAAAAAGTCCTTGTAAAATACGAAGGCCTTTTCCTTTTTCAAAGTATCGGGGTGACGATATATAAAATGAACAATCAGGGCGAATGGCAGACACAGCAGGGATTTTCTACCAAACACATTGACGGTCGCCAAAAAAAATTCGTCTCTTTTGAATCTTCGGAAAACTGTGAACTGCACCTCAGACATCTGTTCACACAATCCCTGGAAACCCTAAAAAAAATGCCGAATTTAGATCCATCGTTAATATGTGAACAAGGGCGCAGTTCTCAAAAGTAATACCTCACCCCAAAACCGCCGGCCCAATATGACCTTGCTTTATTGGCAAAGCGGTCGTTGTTATAGACAGCGATCGCTATTTGATCTAACAACGTCCAATCCCAGTAAGCTTCCCAATTTTTCCACTGCACCGTTGTCGCAAATACCAATCCCAAACGATAGGCCGTTTCATCGTAATAGTTATCTTCGGGATAAACACCGGAGTTCTTGATAAACATCTCATCACACAAACAGCGACTGACCAAAAAACCCATACCTAACCAATTCGTTTTGATTTCCTGGTAAGAAGAATGAAAAGGCGAATAAACATATTTCAGATTGAGCTGTTGAACGTCGCTGCCCAAAATACCCGGAGTCGTTCCATAGGTAAAAACCGTATTATGATTTCCCGATTCTGATGTGTAGGCTACTCCGAAATGCCGGTCACCCATGTACGAACCCGTTCCATAAGCGACACCCCATTGAGCAACAGCCAACTCACTCCATAAGCTCAGAACCAGAATGATAATCTTTCTGAGTTTCATACTTACACTCTTTTCTTAAACATTGTTCTACAACAACCTTGTCCTCCTTGAGGGTGATTCGCGACCAGCGTCCGCGCTCTAAACGCTCAACCTGATGGCGCAATATTCCTGATTTTACTTCCGTGTGATAAACGTGCTTATGTCCATTCATAATCAAACGAACAGATGAATCCCGTACAATATCCCAAAAGATTTCTTTATCTTGAGAGGTAAAATACTCGTCGTTGTCGGGATCAACATGCATAAGCAAAACTAGGGGCAATGGGCTTGAACGGACCTCTTGGGCCAACCAATCCCATTCAACTTTTTCGTCAATAAAATCCAAACGATTGTTATTAAAAATAACGAAGCGATATCCTTTATGATCGAAATGGAAGTTATACGGACCGAAAAGACGCTTATACAATAACTTGCCTCTACCGACGGAGTCGTGATTGCCAAGCACCGTAATCAAAGGCACGTGCAAAGGCGAAATCAACGACAGATAGGCATCGTACTCAAAATTAAGTCCCTGATTTGTGAAATCACCCAGGCTTACCACAAAGTCGAAATCCATCGTATTGGCGTCTTTCACCCAATCTTCGAGAGCCGCATAGTTTTGATGGCTGTCAGAAAAAACGCCGAAGGTGATTTCATCGGCGGGTTCATAAAACAAAGGACTGTTCTTTAAAGATCCAAGATATTGCCCATTTAAGTTTGAAACCGAACTCTCGGTTTCTTCTGAAAACGGAGAGTTCTTAAGAGGGGCACAGCTTAACAAAAATCCTGCTACAACAACTGTCAAAAAGCGTTTCATACCTATCTCCAATCTTTCGACTTGGGAGATGGAGAATATAAGGATGCTAACTCAGCATAGATGTATTCTTCACCATTCTATCTAAAATACCGTTTAGATCTGATCTTTCTTCCAACGACACTTGATTCCAGAAGGCTGCTACTTTCGGAGCCCACTGCGGAAAGATTTCCTTAATCAAAGCTTCACCTTTATCAGCGAGCTTAATGACAAAAGAACGGCCGTCTTTTTGGTGAAGTTCGCGCTTGATTAACTCGGCTTTTTCAAGACTGTTAATCAATCCGGAAATCGTTGCTTGAGTAACCCCTACTCTTTGCGACAGCTCCGAGGGCATAAGTCCCTCGGGAGCATCACTCAAAAGATATAAAAGTGTAAAGCGTCCACTGGAAAGATTGTAAGGAGCTAGCAAGCCGTCCAGATAGTTCTCTAACTCAGTTGCAACCTTCATGAATAACAAGTTCGTATACAGGGCGCTGGAATCCACCTCTTCGTGCAATCGCGTCGCCGCTGCTTTAAATTCCTCTTTCGAAGGTAGGTTCTGAATAAATAACTTAGCCATAATAACCTCCAATTAGCTTTCTGAAAGACCCAGGTCTGTAGATTCTGAAACAGATCCTTCAGGGCCTGCGACTTTCACTTCAACGTGTCTGTCTTGTTTTTCTTTTTTATTCGATGTCAAACGGCCACCGATGTTATTCGCCCATACTCTGAAACGATCGACATAAGTGAACACCGCAGGAACGACGATCAATGTCAGAATTGTCGATGAAATCATACCACCGATAATCGCAACACCCATTGCCGTACGGGATTTCGAAGCTTCATTCAAACCGATCGCGACTGGCAATGTACCTGCGATCAATGCGAACGATGTCATCAAGATCGGACGAAGACGTGTTTTACCGGCTTCGACCAAGGCTTCGCCGCGTTCCTTGCCTGTTGCCATCATTTGTCTTGTGTAGTCGACAAGCAAGATACCGTTTTTACCGGCAACCCCGATCAACATGAAGAAACCGAAGATCGCAAAGATCGTCATCGTCTCTTTCATCAAGAACAAACCAAGGAAGGCACCACACAGAGCGAGCGGCAACGCCACCATGATTGTGATTGGCGTGATGAATGATTCATACAAGCTTGAAAGAATCAAGTAGATGAACATGATCGCAAATCCCAGAGCAAGAACTGTTGAAGTCGCTAGCTCTTGCATGTTCTCAGCATCACCACCCCAAGAGAAACGAACGCTTGAAGGGAAAGCTGTATCACCTGTTGTCATTGCTTTCACAGCATCATTCACGACTTCACTTAGGCCCACACCTGGAGCAAGACCCGCTGTGATTTGGATGTAACGACCACGGTCTTGACGTTCAATCGAAGCCGGACCGGAAGCCAAATCACCCGTCGCTACGTCAGACAAGCGAACAAGCTTTCTGTTGACGTTGGGAACGTAAACTTGATTGAAGCTTTCTTTCAAGTCACGTTGCTCAGGCATCAAGCGCACGCGCACTTCATACTCACGGCCCTTTTCACGGAATTTCGCAGGAGTGAAACCTTCGACTTGTGCACGAAGCTCCTCACCCATTGTTTTCGTGTTGATACCGTATTGTTTTGCAGCCCCTGGTTTTAAGTGAACTTGCATCTCGGGTTTACCAGGACGGAAGTTCGTATCCACGTCTTTCAAACGAGGATCGGCTTTGAGTTTTGCAAGAATTTTTGTTCCTGCTTCTTCAAGAGCTTTTGGATCTGCAGAGATGATATTCAACATGAACGGCTGTCCACCCATACCACCTGTTGCATCGTATTTTTTAACAACAGGATTTGCATTTTCAACAAAGCCTGCCAATTGTTTACGAACTTTGTCGCGGAAAGCTTCCGTTGTGTAACCGTTACGAGCTTTACCGTCTTTCATACGAACGTAGAAGGTCGATTTGTTAGACTCACCGTAAAGGCTTCCGATAATCATAGCCGTGTAATCCACTTCTGAATTGGCACGAATGATTTTATCCACTTCGTCACCGACTTTATTCATACCATCCAAGCTTGTGCCTGGTTGCATTTCAAGAGTCACTGTGAACTCACCACTATCATCGTCCGTGATGAATGCGCCTGGAACTTTTGTCACGGTGTAAATACTGAGAACAAACACCATGAACGTCGCACCAATCGTCATCAACGGATGGCGAAGAGTCACACGAAGTAGTTTTTCGTAAATAACTTCCAACCAGCCTTGGAAACGGTCGAAACCTTTTACAAGACGGCCCAAAGTTTTATCGTAAAGACCATTTGAAGCAGGCTTATGTCCGCCACCATGTCCATCACCACCGAAGTACGCAGTCAGCATTGGGATGATTGTCATCGCCACAAACCAACTGATCATCATCGAGAATACGACAGTCATACCGAATTGTTTTAAGAACTGACCAATCGTTCCTGACATTGTACCCACTGGCACGAACACCGCGATCACCACAAGAGTGATGGCCATAACTGCCATTTGGATTTCCGTCGTCCCTTTTTCAGCAGCCGTGAGTGAATCTTCACCGAGCTCCATACGACGGTAGATATTTTCAATAACCACGATCGCATCGTCGATCAGAAGACCTACGGCCAACGTCAGGGCAAGCATCGAAACGATGTTAATCGAGAACCCTGCGACCTTCATAATCATGAAGGCGCCAATCAACGAGATCGGCAATGAAAGCGCTGTGATCAGTGTCGAACGCGCACTTCCCAAGAAGAAGAACACTGTAATGACCGTGAGGATGATACCGATGATGATCGTTTCATTCACGTCATAGATATTGTTTTTAATTTTGGTAGAGGCATTCGTCACAAGCTGAACTTGTGGAGCACCTTCCATTTTAGAGAGTTCAGGTTTCAACTTTTCAAGTTGCTTGATAACGTCGTCAGCCACTTTAACCGTGTTAGAACCTGATTGGCGATACACTTGCAAGAAAAGAGCTTTGTTACCGTTAACGAAAGCGCGGGATTTTTCGTCCTCTAATGTGTCGACAACTTTTCCCAGATCCGCAACACGTGTTGGAACTTCATTTCCATAAAGATTCACAAGAGTGTCTGCAACTTCTGGAACGGATTTAAATTCACCAAGACCACGGAACACAAGTTCTTTCCCACCTTGCTCCACTTTACCGCTTGGAATGTTTTCACCGGAAGCGCCGACTTGTCCTGCGACTTGGCTCACGGAAACTTCGCGGGCTTTTAGTTTATTGCGATCTAAGAGGACGTGGATTTCTCTTTCACGACCACCAAAGATCTCAATCGCACCGACGTTGTTCACTTGTTCCAAACGAGGTTTGATAAATTGATCGGCGATATCAAAAAGCTGTGCATCCCCTAAACCATTCGCAGTCAAAGAGACCATGATGATAGGTGTATCAGACGGGTCGAATTTTTTGATCACTGGATCGTCGACTTCATCTGGAAGTTTTGGTTTCGCGATATTTACCTTATCGCGCACTTGTTGTTCGGCGTATTTCACGTCAACGGTGCTGTTAAACTCAACGATAACTTGTGAAACACCTTCCAAACTTTTTGAAGTCAGACGTTTGATACCGGAAATGGTACTCACTTCTTCTTCAATAGGACGGCTCACCAAAGTTTCGATCTCTGAAGGACCGGCACCACGGTAAGTCGTTTGAACTGTGACGACAGGGATGCTGACATCCGGGAACAAATCCACGCTCATGGATTTGAAGGAGGCCCAACCCACCACCACAAGGGCGATTGTCACACACGTAATAAAAATAGGTCTGCTAATGGATATCTTAGGTAAGCTCATTGTTAGATACCTCCTTCAGAAGAAGAAGCTTGATAAAGTTTAATTTGTGCTTGTAATCCAAGGATCTGAGACGCCGCTTGCACGCGGTTCACTTCAGATTGCGAGAAGTCTTGTTCAAACAGAAGAACTTGGTAAGTCGTAGTTCTTCCTTGGCGAAGACGTGTTCTCTCATTCTCCAATTTGGCTTTTTGTGCGTTCACGATGTTCGTTGCCAAACGAAGATTTTCTTTTGCTTCACCCAATTGCTGAGTCAAATTTGTCCAGTCTTGCTCTTGAGTGAACTGTTTATATTGATAAGAAAGTTCTGCTGCTTTTTGCGCCTTCAAAGCTCCGGCCTTTGCGTCGGATGTTGCAGAGAAATTTAAAGGCATGCTCATGCGAATACCTACGAACGCTGTATCGTGCTGTGTATATCCGGCATTTTTCATCGCCTCATTCATTTCTTCATCACGACCGTTCAGTGCGTAACTTCCGTAAAGGTCGACACTCGGTTTATTTCTTTCAGCAACGAGTGTCGCTGATGATTTTGCCAAACGTGCTTGCGCTTCCGCAGCCTTCACATCGTAACGATCGCCTGGTTTTGCATTCGGTACTGCGACCTTTTCTAGGTTTCCGTAGTTGATACTATCTAAAGAAGGAACAGATTCTTCTGCTCCTTTATTGATGTATGTATTGAAAGCGCGACGTGCTGACTTTTCTTGATTCTGTGCAAGTTGCAATTGATAAGTCGTTGCCTCAACCAAAGCTTTGGCTTGAAGAACGTCTGCATTTTCGCCCAGATTCATTCGAGCTTTGCGGCTCACATAATCCAAAATACTTTGTGCATTTTTAAGAGCGCGTGTTTGCACTTGAACGACTTCTTGTGCTGAAGACAATCTCCAGTAAGCCGCTTCAGCCTCCACCATATATCCTTGGTTTTGTGCCTGGGCTCCAAATTGTTCGGCTTTGTTTTGTTGGCGAGTGAGATCTTCATTCGCACGAGCTGAACGACCGAAACCATTCGCCCACAAAGGCATTGTTAATTCCAATGTTGGAGTTGCTGTCCAAAAAGTATCGCCCATACCTGCGGGAAGAGTTGCTCCCTCCACCTGGATCTTATCTAAGGCGTAAGACAATTTGGTCTGCAGACCAAAGCTGAAGTCTTGAGAAACACCCAAAGAATAGTTTTGCATTCTGAGACGGTCATAAGTGATCGCCGAAGCAAACTGCTCTTTACCATCGTGTCCAATTCGCGCATTGGCGAACAGACGCGGAGTAAAAATCAAATCAGCTTCGCGTGATTTCAGCGCCGACGCTTCGGCCTGCTCACTGCTTGCTTTATACCCAGAACTTTGTTGTTGAACTTGGCCCAAATACTCATTGAGTGAGAGGGCGGAAGCTGAATTTCCAGCGAGAAGGGCTGCAAAAATCAGCGTGAGACTAGAGAATTTCAGGACATCGGATTTCTTCATAAGTGCTCTCCGTTAAGTAATCGCTTACATACTTAACCTACAATATGAGCCATAAGTATGCAATCAATTACTTTCTTGATCTGGACAGAGGGTTATGATACATTATATAAAGTTAAGTACTTTTAGGTACTTAGTTAACTTCCAGGAGGTTTTCAATGACGGAAACATCTCAAACAAAAACGCATAAAGACGAAAGTCCTGCTCAAATTAAGGGCAAAAAAAGGGACCGTTCGGCTTCCGAGGACCGCCTTATCCACGCGGGTCTAGAGATGTTCTCAAAGCTGGGCTTTGATGGCGCAACCACTCGTATGATTGCGAAGAAGGCCGACGTGAATGAATCCTTGATTGCGCGTTACTTCGAAGGAAAAGAAGGTCTTCTCGTTGCGATTATTGAAAAGTTTCTGGAAGAGATGAACACGCGCGAACTTCCCTACTCTCTTCACGACAATTTAGCTGATGAACTCGAAGCTTACGTGAAGGACCGTATTCAAGAAGGTTGTACCCACGAAGATTTTGCGAAGATCATTTTTTCTCAGGCGTTGGTGAATAAGAAATTTAAAAAGCGTGTGACTGAAACTATTCCAATGCAGCTAGATCCCCGTCTGATCGCGCGTATGCAAATGCTCGCAGCGCAAGGAAAGATCAAAGCCGGAACTGATGTTGAAGAGCTTTGCCATGATATTGATACTTATATGGATGGCATGTTCTTCTTTGAGTGCATCCTGCATGAAGCGACGAAAGAAGAGCTTGTGAAACGCACGGTGAAGTTTGTGCGTTTGTATGCGAAGCTTTATGAGCCTTCTGGTAAGTAATTGCTTGAGAGTTATCTTCGCATCTAATCTGACTTTTACCTTTGATTTTTATTTTTTAAAGTTATCTTTTAAACCCACGACTTAACAGTTGTGGGTTTTTATTTTTCGCGAGTTGATTTGCTCGGTATTCTTAGTGCTTTTTTTCATTTTATTCTTCATCGATTTATTTTTATCCTTGGATTTCTACCCATTTTTTAAAAATGGAATTTAACCCTGCGATATTTGCTGCAAGATTATTGTGCGTGCGACAAAGCACACGTAAGTTCGCGATGTCGTCACCGCCACCTAGCGCCCAAGGACGAATATGATCTATCTGAAGTTGGTATTTTGAAGAGCATTTGGTTCCGGTTTTGGAATTTATGTACTCACAACAGTATCGAGCCTTTTTTAAAAGTTCTCGTTTGATTTGAATGGAAATATATTTACGTCGATTGGATTTTTTAAACTCTTGATCCCTCGCTACGGAGAAGCTGTGCGTTGATGCCGGAACCAAGGTAGAGGTAATCATAGTAGGATTAGAAATTTTATTGCCCAATTTAGAATTATTAAACTTCTTCGCCAAAGTAGAAATGACATCGCTCCAGGAACCATCAATACAAATATGAGACAGATGTTCTTTGGCTTTTTTAAGTTCCTCAAATTCTTCTTTACTCAGAGTGATTTCCAAACGAACGGTTTCATCTGCCTGCGGCTTCACAGTTTCAATGGTCTGAATTGGTTGATTAAATTCCACAGCTAATACTTTTTGAGTCTCAAAAGTGTTTTTGTTCTCAATATCTTCAAGAATTTTCTGAGCTTGGTTTTGAGAAATAATAGTTCCGGAAGTTCGCATTTCTTCTTTAATACATTTTTGCACTTGCGTAAGTTGGGTTAAATTTAATGCACCCGATTCAAGTTTTTCTGCAATACCTGGCACATGCTTCAAAAGTCTTGCAGATTGAATCCGACGGTACGCTGAAGCTTCAGAGTATCCGAGCTGCTTTGTGAGATAAGAGTACATGCTATCAAATCCTAGCTCTGCATAAATTTTGCGGTCCTCAATTTCTAAAATATGCAATAAAATCACGTGAGTGATTTTGCGCTCCGTACGCACAAGCTTTTCCAAGCGAGCTACTAACTCTGAATTTCCGATATTTTGTAGAGACATTGTTACCCCCAACTTCTTAAGCTTCATTCTTTATGAACTATAAGACGTGAAGAAGATAACACAGGTTTTTCTGAGTGATTTTTTGATGTTTTTCTCTCGAGAACCACAGTTTCGTTAGCACTTTAGAAGTGCCTTAAATCAGCCTATTACTCTCATTACGAGGCCGGTGCATACTTCAAGCCGAAGCACCTCGAATAAGAAAATATCATTGTACATCCGCTCGGTTAACGAATCGCTTATGTCCCTCAAGAACTTTTTTCTTATAAATAGTGAAATCAACGCGGAGTTTCTCCGCTACGGAGGAGAGCTCAAAAGCATTCTGCGAGTTAAATAAAAAACCCACAGCTCATAAGAACAACTGTGGGTTTTCAAAACGGTTCTACTTTATTTATTCGAAGGCTGGAAGATCGACAATCACACCGCCACCGTTATTTGCTGGTGGATTCGATGGCTGTTGTTGCTGCTCTTGTTGTTTCTTCTTTTCTTCTTCCTCTTTTTTCTTACGAGCTTCTTCGTCTTTCTTACGTTGTTCTTCCTGCTGGCGACGCAATTCCTCTTGGCGTTTTTGCTCTTGAGTGCGTTGCTGCTGCTGCTGTTGTTGCTCCGTCGACTGACGGCGCTGCTCTTCTTGGCGACGTTGTTCATCTAAACGACGTTGCTCTACTGCGCGCTGTTCAGCGGCTCTTTGTTCTGCAGCTCTCTGCTCGGCCGCTCTTTGAGCTGCCGCACGTTGTTCAGCTGCACGACGAGCTTCTTCAGCTTGTCTGCGTTTATCTTCTTCGATACGACGAAGCTCTGCTTCACGGCGAGCTTTTGCTACTGGATCAAACTTCTCCAAGCAAACGCGAGCCGCTTGCGGACCTGACATACCGTTATTGTAGTATGCATCGGTGATACAATTATTTAACTCTTGATTGGTACCATTACGACATAAACGATGAGCGTCAATCGCTAAGCTAGTGTCTTGAAGTTCTTGGCCACCTCGAGAATGAAGGGTAATCACGCATTGTGCATAACTCGGGTTTAGGCTTCCTCGGCATAAGCTTAAAGAATAAAGACGAGGGTCGCCGTACTGTGGTGCATCCCAACCCACGCTATTAAAATATTTCGCCAGCGAAATAGTGCAATCCTGAGTTCGAGTATCCTGGACATTATTTGCACAGAAAAAACCAGCAGTTTCAATTCCGGCAAAAGGATAACGTAAGTTAGAAAGCTTAATCGCACATTGCTGAAATTCGTAATCAGTTCTTCCATGGCTGCATGCTGCGTCCGTCGCGGATCTGTACGTGCTTAACTGATTATACAAACTAGATCCACAGTCTTCTACACTCACATATCTAGATTGAGGTTGTGGCTGAGGTCCATTACCTTTCACAATTCGAGCGTTCGATACGCTTGAAAACATGATTACTGAAAGTGTTAAAGAAACAAACTTGTTCATATAAGCCTCTTAATTCAGTTCCAAGTCATGCAACTGTTGAGCCACGGTTTCTCTCTCAAAATCAGGGGTCTCAGCTAACCTAGCTTTGATCAACATTTTTACAAAAGAGACAATTTCCGCATCCTCGGCAATATTTGGTGCCTGCGCTATATCTGTTTCTCTTACAGCACCCTGCCGTGGCGGGGGCGGCAGTGGCAACCTCGGATCACCACTCCTAATTAGAGTTCTAGTACGAAGTTTTAAAGGGCCAAAGGCATCTCTAAGCGCGGAATAGGAGTTGAGTACTTGTCCTAAGGGTTCACTTTTTATCCACTCTGAAATTAACTGCATATCTAACATACACTCGATGTCCACACTCATACACTGACTTCCCGCCAAAGAAAGGAGCTCCCTATCTGCATTCGTAAAGCCTATGTATACAATTTTCTCAGCAAGAAATAGATAGTTCCTATAGGTAGCTGATACATATTTAAATACGAAATGTACTTTCATTGCGTGATCAACATTATTTTTATCAAGATATTCTTCAAACAAAGTCGAATTTCCGCATACTGGCAGGTTGAGCGGAATATAGTTTTCCTCGATAAACTTCTCAAGTAACGACAAATCATTCTTTAAGCAAACCAAAGTAGCTTCAGCGAGTATTCTTCTTTCACTACTTACTACTAACTCACGAAGTTCTCTTTTTTCTATGTGCACATTTCTCAATCTAGAGGCCCCGTATGTGGGTCTAAATGGCGAGATACCTGCCTCCAATAAATCTCGAAAATAATCGAAATAGTTCTCATCTAAAGCCATTTCCAAAAGAGAACGACCGCCGGAGCTTAGTTTGTTTAAATCCGCGCGGCTTGAAACCTTGAGAGTAGAGTAAAATAATTTGCTATCGTTAGTCGAAATCGCCAATGCCAGTTTGTCGAAATTTGAAGAGAGAGTATTTGCAAGAATCTCTTTGTCGTTTGAGTTCGAAGTTTTCGCAGTATCACTACCGTCTTTTTTAAACGAGCATCCCGCCACGAAAAGTAGAGAAAGAAGTATCGATAGCAATTTCATGAAAACCTCCTCTGGGCATAAAAAAACCCGGAGTGGGAAGAGAGAGAAACCACTCCGGGCTATGCTAGGAACTTTGGAATTACTTCATCGGTTTTGTGTGAACCGCGAATTTTTCAAACTCACCGTATTCGTGAAGTTTGTTGTAAAGAGTCTTGATCGTGATACCCAAGTTGTTAGCAGCTTGAGTTTTGTTTCCACCGAAGTGAGCAAGAGCTTTCAAGATGTAGCGCTTTTCTAGCTCGTGCAAAGTCATTTGTGGATCGTAATCAATGATGTCTTTTTCCATCTCACCGTTACGGATGTTTTCTGGAATATCGTTAAGCATGATCATGTGGCCTTCAGACAAGATCTGAAGTCTTTCGCACACATTTTGAAGCTCACGGATATTTCCTGGCCAGTCGTAACGTACAAGGGCTTTCATCGCCTCTTCATTCACAGAACGACCGCGATTCAAATAAGCGTGCTGAGAGTTATTCAAGAAATGGTTCACCAACGCCGGGATGTCTTCTTTACGACGGCGGAGTGGCGGAGCACTTACTACGATTGTGTTAATACGATAGAACAAGTCTTCACGGAAGTTGCCTTTGATAACTTCTTGATCCAACTCTCTGTTCGTTGCACAGATCAAACGGATATCGACTTTGATTGGGTCTTTACCACCAACGCGGTAAACTTCGCCTTCTTGGATGAAACGAAGAAGTTTTGCTTGGATCGCTGGATCCAACTCACCGATTTCATCAAGGAACAAAGTTCCGCCGCTCGCAGCTTCAGCCAAACCGATTTTGCGATTGTAAGCACCAGTGAAAGAACCTTTTTCGTGACCGAAAAGCTCTGACTCAAGAAGAGTCTCACGAAGAGCACCGCAGTTGATGGCAACGAAAGGTTTGTTCTTACGACCTGAACGATCGTGGATAGAACGAGCGATAAGCTCTTTGCCTGTCCCAGACTCACCCAACACCAAGATGTTCGCGTTAGAAGGAGCCACGCGATCGATCATTTTCATGAGGCTTCCCATCACTTCAGATTGATAGACGATGGTCTTGTTTTCCAAAACTTTTGAAGTTTGGTTTGTGTTCCACATGACTTGGTTTGCATTCTGAGAAGAGGGCAAAACGGTCGTTGAGTTGTTATCGTTCATTGGCTCCACCTTTCGGTATACGTACTTTAAAAAGAAAACTTGGGTGGGCGTCTCAAATTGAATATCTCAACTTGATACACCGCAGCAACGCATTGAGTTATAACCTTGGTCGTGTAAGATTTGCAAGTAAAATTTTGCATGGCGTTATATAAATTTTAGGGTTTCAACTAAAACCAATAGGATTTCAGGTCATGGCGAAGGCTTTTAAGTTGGCCGAAAATATCGATAAGTATCTGAAATACATGACTTTTGTTAAGTCTGCCTCTCCCCTTACAATCAAAAGCTATAAGTTGGATCTAAACCAGGCTTACAATTACGAAGATCCTTCGCTTTCTTCGAAAAGCTGGAACGAAGCCGACCTTCTTGCCACGGCCCGCGGCGCCTTCAATGGATGGGCTCACTTATCCTTAGCCTCCCGCAATCGCAAAGCCGCGACGCTAAAAAGCTTCTTCTCCTGGGCGTTTGATCAGGGTCTTACCGAGAGAGATCTTTCACTGCAAATCGCCAGTCCCAAGGTTCCCAAAAAACTGCCGCATTTTCTGAGTGTCGATGAAGCGCTTTCTGTTCTGAAGAGTTTTGATACGCACAAAGAAATTCCTCTGAAAGAAAAAGTTCTCTTTTTGCTTTTGTACGGAGGAGGATTGCGTGTGAGTGAAGCGTGCAATCTTAAATGGTCCGACATTCAACTGGGACAAAAAATTTTGCGCGTTAAAGGAAAAGGCTCCAAAGAAAGAGTTGTCGCACTTCCTTCTCTCACCGTCGATGTTTTGCAGAGATGGAAAAAAGAAAGCGCTTTTGATGAATTTGTTTTTGGAGAGAAACCTCTGAACACACGCACGGCTTACGAGATTGTTCGTCAGAGTGGTATCCGGGCGGGACTTCTGAAACCACTTCATCCCCACGCCTTGAGACACAGCTTTGCGACTCATCTTTTAAGTAGCGGAGCCAACTTAAGAACTCTGCAAGAGTTGTTAGGTCACGAAAGTCTGCAAGCGACGGAAAAATACACGCACTTGGGGATTGATCAACTGGCGCGCACAATGGAAAAGATGCATCCGCTGGGAAAAAAGAGCGGTTAAAGAGTCGCATGTTCTAGATAGTGTTTCACCATCTGTTCGACATTGTAGAGTTCATCATCCACCGTCTGACGATAATTCACCAATTGATTTGTATCTGCAAGATTGGCTTTTAAAAACGGAGCCATCCAAGGTTCTGCATTCACCACACCTTGTTGAAGCAAGAATTTTAAATAGAAATGCATTTTTAAAACTAAGGGATCTTGGGCGGTCTCGATTGCTTTTAAAGTATTGCCAAGGAGGTTGAATAAAAATTCCGAGTTCTTATCCCCTTCCTGACTCACTTTGCTCACACACTCTAGTGCATGCAAAGCTAATTCAAGATGATCGTAGTCTTTGCGAATTCCAGGGAAGTCATTGATCAAGGTTGCCTCTTGAAGAACGTTGAGCTGTCCTTCATCGGCCGCTTGCTTATAAGTGAACGTCACGAAGTGTGAGGGTTCGAGAACTCCCCCACCAAAACGCTTTTTACTTTTCAAAGCTCCGCGCGCAATAAAAGACAGCTTCTCACCTTTTGGAGAAAGCGCATGAATAATCAAATCCGCCTCGGAATATTTGATCTTTCTTAAAATGATAAAGCGGTCTTGTCCTTGCGTCACAAATTCCCTCAATAGGTTTTACTTAGGCTTATCTTATAAGAACTCTTGAAAAAAGTATTCTTTCATTATCGAGACCGGACGTGTCGAATCGCCTTCTGTACAAAACGTGACAATAATAGTAACATTTAAAAGTATTTTTCATTAACAGAGGATCAAAAATGAAAGACCACTCATTATTTAAACCCTTCCAATATAAAAATCTGCAATTAAAAAACCGCATCGTGATGGCGCCGATGACGCGATCAAAATCTCCCAACGGCATTCCCACTGAAGAGGTCGCCAAATATTATCAACGTCGCGCTCTTGGCGAAGTGGGTTTGATTCTTTCAGAAGGAACCGTCATCAACAGACCTGCTTCTTCAAACGACAACAACATTCCCCGTTTTCATGGGGAAAATGCTCTGCAAAAATGGAAAGTCGTGATTGATGCTGTTCATGAAGCTGGCGGAAAAATGGCTCCGCAGATTTGGCATATGGGAAAAATGCGCCCTCATCAATCCGGATGGCTTCCACCGACTCCGTTTGAAGGCCCTGCTGATATGAGCCTCGAAGATATTCACACAACGATTGAAGCTTACGCACAGGCCGCTCTTGATGCGAAAAATCTGGGATTTGATACTGTGGAAGTTCATGGAGCTCACGGTTACTTGATCGATCAATTTTTCTGGGACGGAATGAATACACGCACCGATGAATTTGGTGGCTCTTCCATTAAAGAAAGAAGCCGTTTTGGAATTGAAGTGATTAAAGCTATCAGAGCAAAAGTAGGACCTGACTTCCCGATTCTTTTGCGCTTGTCTCAGTGGAAACAACAAAACTATGAAGCAAAGCTTGCACAAACTCCAAAAGAAATGGAAGAGTGGCTGCTTCCCCTGATGGACGCCGGTGTCGATATTTTCCATTGCTCACAAAGAAGATTCTGGGAGCCCGAGTTTGAAGGTTCTGATTTGAACTTCGCAGGTTGGGCAAAGAAAATTACAGGCAAACCAACAATCACTGTCGGTTCGGTAGGTCTTACTAACGCCGATTTTATTCAAAGCTTTAAAGGTCAAAGTGCTGAAGCGGGATCACTTGAGGAATTAACGCGCCGATTGGATCGTGGAGATTTTGATTTGGTTGCTGTCGGCAGAGCGCTTTTATCTGATCCGATGTGGGCTAAAAAGGTGAAGGAAGAAAAATTCACGGACCTGACTGGTTTTAATCCTGCAGACTTAGCCGTATTAACGTAATTTAAACACTCCAACTTTGCTGAGCTTTAACTTCTTGATAAGAAGTTTCCAAAAGCTTGGCAAAGTCTTTTGTATTCAAAAGCTCAGCCCCCACGATCAACATTCCACGCAGCTGTTCTTGTGAGGGAGCGGGTTCCCACCAATGACGGAACATTTTAATCACCGACCAATGACACATATTCGTGCTGGAAAGTTTCTGCCAGCCCTGTTCAGAAGAAAGACCTAATTTTTTAAACAAAACTTCTGCGACAGCTTCAGCACTCGCATCTGCAAACACACACACGGCGCGATCAAACAAACGCGCGCTCCCCGTCTTAAAAAAGGGCGTGGCCACAGATGCAATATCTTTTTCGAATTTTTCTACAAGCGGAGGATTCACCGAACGCACTGAGCGTGCATCCACAATAGCTTTTAAAAACTCTTCTTTATCCCAAGACATATTTTGCGCGAGCAAGGAAGGAGATCTAAATCTTTCTCCTAACACAGCAACAGCGGCCTGAGGCGCATAAGAACAAAGACGAACGGTGTACGGACGAACTTCTGTCGCCTGATAAAAATGCTGAGCGTGAGAAACGCGGAAAGAAGAAATACGTTTTTCATTTAAAAGTTTATCGAGCTCATCCGCAAAAGGATAAAGCTCCCCAGTCACCGGATGATCTTCACTGAATAAAACAAAGTTCGTATCTTTCTTAAGACTCTCCACCCACTCTTTAACGTTTGTGAGTTTTAAATGCGACAAGGCATTCACCTCATAAGTTTCTTTGTAATAGTATGGAAGAAGACTTTCAAAAACGGAAGTTTGTCCTAAGATCACGCCGATGGATTTTTTGTGCGACATAAATTGCGCGGTGCCTTGCGCGATTTCAAAAACGGCCTGACCGATTCCTTGAAAACTTCGAACACGCAGGCGCGCATCCAATCCGAAGGAAGACTTCACTTGATCATTTAATTCTTCCCAGGATTCCGGGCGCACAACATCGATGAACATACTTCTTAAAAATTTATCAGATTCCCTCACAAAAGAGAGTGCGACAAAGGTCTTATTTTAAGACCTGATTTGTGTATCTCGAACGAGAACATTACACTAGGAAGACGTTTCAGGAGTTTCAGAATGAAAAAGATCCTTTCTCTTTTGTCCGTCACAATTGTCAGCATTTTGTTAAGCTCACAAGCCCATGCTCTTTTTGAGGCGCGTGTTTCTTATGGTTTACTTGCGACAAACGCTGATTTAGGACCTCTGTGTCCAACGTGTTCCGCACCTGCACCCAGCATTGTTCCCACTTATGGACTGGGTGCTGACGCCATTTTGACATTGCCGATCCCGTTAATTCCCGGAGTGGGAATTCGCTATGAAAACATGGGTTTGACAGCAAGCTCAGGTGGAGTTGATTTTAAAGCAGACTACACACGCACAGCATTGATTCTCAATTGGCGTCCCATTGATAATTTTATTTATTTGGGTCCGATTCTCACATATGGAATTTCTCACACGACAAAATTAAAAGCGGAGGATGGCGGCGTTAAGAAAGCTGATTTTTCAGCAGATTCCGTGAAATCTTACAGCGTGGGTCTAGAAGGTGGATTAAAGCTCATTGGCTTTTCTGTTGGAGCTGAGATCGGTTACCTCGATTTTCGATGGAACGATGCAAAGGACTCGACTGGTAACGCGCCTACTCAAGATATCAATATGAGCGGCACTTACGCTAAATTTATCCTTGGCTTTTCTATTTAAGTGTCGAAATCTAAGCACCTCTGCTAGACTTTATTGTGAGAGGTGCTAATGACAAAAAAACGTATCGAATGGCCTGTGGCTTTATTCCTGATCCTCAATCCACTGGTCACATTGATTCTGACTCCGATTTATTTTTACTACTATGGTTTTCAGTGGGGCATTCTTCTTTTCGCACTTGTTTTTGCAGCTGCCACAAACCTTAGTATCACAGCGGGATATCACCGCCTCTTTTCACACAAAAGTTATGATGCGCATCCCATGGCCAAAGCTCTGTTCCTGCTTGTTGGTGCGTCTGGTTTTCAAGGCTCCGCTTTGAAATGGTCTTCAGATCATCGTCGTCACCACACTCACATTGATGGAGAAAAAGATCCTTACAATATCAATGAAGGTTTCTGGTACGCGCACATGGGTTGGTTGTTTTTTAAAGATTCCGTGGATCAAAAAATCCATGCTCCTGATCTTGAAAAAGACTGGATGGTGAAATTTCAGCACAAATATTATGTGCCACTGGCGATCATCACAGGCTTTGCTATTCCAACTTTGATCGGTTGGATGATGGGCTCATGGTTGGGTGGTCTTGTGATTGGCGGAGGCCTTCGCATCGCTTTGACTCAACAAAGCACTTTCTTCGTAAACTCTTTGTGCCACACTTTGGGAAAACAAACTTACTCTAAAGAGATTTCGGCTCGTGACTCTTGGTTCGTAGCAGTTTTGACTCATGGAGAAGGCTACCACAACTTCCATCACAAATTCCAAATCGACTACCGCAATGGAATCAAGTGGTATCACTGGGACCCAACGAAATGGGTGATCCGTTCTTTGAATCTGATGGGTCTTGCAACAAAACTTCGTCAGATTTCGAATGCTGAAATTTTGAAAGCTCGTCTTCAAGCGGAAGCTGCTGAAATGACGAAGCACGGATTTGCGGAAGAAAAATTGCTTGCGATGAAAGAGAAGATCTTGGAAGCGCAAAACAAGATGAAGAAAATCCGCGAAGACTACGAACAGTTTAAACTTGATGCCGCTCGTAAGCGTGAAGAACTCAAAGAAGCTTACGATCACAAGTTGGCGGAACTTAGACGCGAACTTGAAATTGCTAAGCTGGAATTCCAAATGGGAATGAAGCAATGGCAAGTGTGCTTGAGATCTGTTTAAGATTTTAAATGTGATATAAAAAGAAAACCCCACAAGAAATTGTGGGGTTTTTTATTTCTAGATTTGCAATCGAACTAGTTACAAGTGCTAGCCTTGTTATAGAAGAAATAATGGAATTTCGAAAGGTCCGCGACGTTGCGATCATCGTATGGATCGCCTAGTTTATTTCTCGCCGCCAAATGCTTCTCACAATCCTGACGACGATATTGTTCATTGATCACCATCATATCTTGGAAGGATGGCAAGTAGCCTTTTTGCTTATAAAACTCCGCTTCCTTCTCATAGATATTTTTCTCTAGAGTTTTTGCCACAGCTTCAAACTGCACATTCGTTTTAATAGAATCAATCGGCATGTACTTTGGAAGCGTGTCTGCGACCATCCCGAATTGGCGAACGAACTTTGCTAGATACGCTTTCACGGAGTGCTGAGGCGCCCAGTGGAATGAATAATCCTTCTCAATCATCCAAGAGTAAACGCTTTGCAAAACGGCGTCTTGCATACGCACTTGACGAAGAAGCGGATAGAAACGATGTTCCGCGATCAAATCAAAACGTGGATCGACTTCAATATCATAAGGAGCAAACAGAGACGTTTTCGTCACACCCAAAGATTTTGGGTATTCTGAATTTTTAAACTTCGTTACCGTACTGCGATACTTTGGAATAAGGAATCTTTTGTCCGAAGCCATGTCATAAGCATAGCGAATGACTTCTGAACAGAAGAGCGTTGAGTAATCATCGTCATCCATCGCAAAGTCATAGCGAATGCCTTTTTTTTGATCCAAAGCTCCTTGAGCTTTGTCATAGATTTTTCGTGCTGCTTTTTTTGCCAATGCTTCATCCGGTTGACGGTACAAAGCCACACGAGCATCTTCTGATTGTCTCCACTTTTCCAGAGGAGTCACAATCGTTCCGTACTGAATCAAGGCTTCAACGACATATTGCTTCCCGGCTTTATCTTCGCCCACGATAGCTAAGTGAGAAAAGTTCCCCTCTTCATCACCGATACGCGCGATCATTGCAGATACGTGGGATTTTCCACGCACAAGCATTACGTCACCGCTCTTAAGTTTAAAGCCAGCGTATCTTGGATTTGTCCAAGTGTTCGGTTTTGAATTCTCCATAATTGGCGTTGCTTTAAAGTTGTATACTTTGTTCCTAAAGAGCCACTCTAAAAGATATTCTTCAGAGAAACGCGCATATTGGAAACCTTCGCGGATCTTTTGAATACAGTCTTTAGAAAGTTCATTGCGAGAATCAAACTCGCGGAGTTTGTCATGCAAAACCACGCGGATCTGGAAGATGGTATCCATCACCTCAGAACCATGAGTTTTAAGAGCTTCCACCTCTTGCGGTGTTTTAGGAATAAAATGATCTGCCGGCAGATAATAAAGATAATCTGTTACTTGCCCAACGAACTTCGCGCACGTTGCGGGATTAAAGATCTGCGGATTTGAAATATCATTTAAAACTTTTTGGCTTCCGGTAATAAGTTCCTGAGTGTTTGCAGGATTACGGTACGTGCCGACTTCAGGGTGCGTTGGCTGGCTTTTACAACCCAACATCGTCAAAGCAGCCAAGCTATATAGAAGGACAATTTTCTTCATGCAAATCTCCTTAAATTATTCAGTCACTATTCGGATATTCCTCGGAATTCTGTAACCAGACCAAAGTGGTGTGTTCCGTATAAAAATGTTTACAGAAAGAGCGACCTCTCTCTACCTAGGTCCATCAACTTCGTCCGCCAAGAGGACGATAAGGGAAGTGCTTATTTTTCTAACAAGAGTTCGACAACGTTGAGGAGACAGCATGAGTGATGCAGCAATGAAGCAAGAATTTTTCCATATTGATGAACACAATCGAAAGAAAGTGATTCGTCAAGATCGCACCGCTTTAGAGCCCGGCTCTTGCTTTCTTGACTTCAATGGCCGCCAACTTGAAATGCTCAACATCAGTTCTTTTGGTTGTGCCGTTCTTGTTTCCGCAACGGAGTTTCAAGATTTAAAAAACTGGTTTGAAAAGAATCCCCACATTGAAGCCAATGTTCTTTATAAAAATATTCAAACTCAAAATGTAGGCCTTCGCTGGGCACGAGCAGAAGACCATGCGAAATCTGCCACGGGCGAAATGATTGTTGGCTTTGAGGTTTTGGGTGAACCACTAAAAGTCGATCGCATCAAAGCTTTGGAAGTCTCTTCAGAAGTGATTGCCGAACAAACGCAATACGCTCGTGACCTTGCGCAACTTCCAGCCGAATTTAAAACCTTCGTTTATGAAATGAAGGACTGGCTCGAAAAACTTAAAACTAAAATTGATAAACTAGAAGCAGAAACTCCGGTTGATAACTGGAAAGAAGCGCAAGATTATCGTCTGACGATTGCTGATACTGTTGCAGAATATCTGGGCCAATGCATTCCTGCAAAATACTCTCAAGTGCCACAGCTTATTAAAACCTTCACTCCAGATCAGTTGAAATGGGCGACTCAATTTGCCCGCGAACAAATTGGTCACTTGGTTTATGGTGCTCCGTTTGCTAGCCGCGCTTATTACAAGCCTCGTGGTTATGCAGGTGACTATGAAATGATGAATCACCTTTACCGTGATGAGCTTGTGGGTAAAACACTGTTTGACCAATGCATGCACAAATACTTTATCGACGAGCCCGCAGGTGCTGCCGTAAAAAATCGTGGTCAATACTTGTTTGAAAAGATCACACAGCTTTTCAACGACACTCCCGCAAAACAACCTTTGAAAATTCTTTCGGTAGCCAGTGGTCCTGCGATGGAGCAACAGATCTTCCTACAAAACGGAAATCAGTTCTATGGCCGCCCTGCTGAATTCACTTGCTTGGATCAAGATGAAGAATCCTTGAAACACGCACAAAGACAGCTTCATTCAGCGGAACGTTTTGCGCGCTCTGGATTTAAATTCAAATTCAACAATATGGCAATCCGTAACGTGATTGCAGCGGGTTGCCCAGAACAAGATTATGACCTTATCTACTCCGCAGGTCTTTTCGATTATTTCACAGAGCCCGTCGCACAAATGGCAGCACAAAAAATGTTGGCCTCTGTGAAACCAGGCGGTCGTGTTGTGATTGGAAACTTCAGTAAAGACAATCCATGCGTGCCATTTATGGAGCTAGTTCTTGATTGGCATTTGATTTACCGCTCTGAAGAAGATCTTTTGAGAATCTTTAAAGGCATGGGCTCTAAAGTGTGGGTTGAAAAAGAACCTCTCGGGGTGAACCTTTTTGTCGTAATTCAAAAGTAAGGACGTTGCCGTTTGTTAATAGGAAATGAGATCACAACGGCTCAGCTTCGTGAGTCGGAAGTGCTAGATGAAATTAGATCGGTCTTGCGGGTCATCGCAAATTGGATGGCCATACCGCTCTTTTTAGCTTTCTGGATTGCGGACCTCATTTACGTTCCTCAATACAAATGGTCTTTTCTGGCGTTGCGCTTAACGATCATTCCACTTTGTTTTCTTGCGAAATACGAATCTAAAAGAGAACAAAGTGCTCGCCGCGCGCAAATATTTTCGGCTCTCTATGTGGGCCTTGTTGCACTCCCCATTAATGTGATGATCGCGATGATTCCCGATGTAGGAACTGGTTATTATGCTGGTTTAAATCTGGTAGCTATCGGCGGACTGTCTTTCATTCCGTTTTCCATGGGATTCTTTCTTTGCACGGCTTTAGCGATCTATCTCCCCTATTACGCCATTGTTTTATCTAGAGCACAAAACCTCCAAGATATCTGGTCGATTGTTCTTAATTCCTTCTTTATCGTTGGCGCGATCATTATTTGTTTTTTGATTCGCTTCTTTCACGAGCAATTGCGCATCCGAGAAATCAACAGTCGATTGGCATTGAAAGCCGAGATCGCCAATCGCGATAATGTCATCCGCACAAAAACAGAAGAAGCCGTTCGTTTAAATACTTTAAGTACACAATTCAGCCCGCAAGTTGTTCAAGCCATTCGTGATGGACGAGTCGATATTGAAAAAGGTGTCCGTCGTTCGCAGATTTGCGCGATATTCGTCGACATTGTAGGCTCTACAGAGCGAGTTGTCCGATTAGATCAAGCCAAAGTGGACTTGGTTCTGGCGCGCTTTATGGACACTGTTGTTACGATCTTTTTAAAATACGATATCACGATTGATAAATTTCAAGGTGACGGAATTTTGGCGTTCGCTAATGATCCAATTCGTTATGGGGATTTTATTCAGCGCACGTGTTTAGCTGCTCTTGAAGTTCGCGAAGCTTTGAACCAAGACCGCGAATTCTATTTGATGAACTGGAAAAAAGAGATGCAAATCCGTATCGGCATTTCCTCGGGTTATGCGAATGTCGGCTTTTACGGAAATAAAAAATTCTTCCGTTCTTACACGGCGATCGGTGCTCCTCTTCCTTTTGCTTCTCGTTTAACCAACTTAGCGGAACCCAATCAGATTCTTATTGATTCCGACATCGCTCAATGTTTGATGGCGGAAAACTATCAAGTCCGCAATATTGGCGAGCGCGTGATTAAAGGTTTTGAAGGCGATCAGCATTTCGTGTTTGAACTGATCCGTCCGCCTGAAACTAAAAAAGAAACCAATACAAGTCACTGCCCTCACTGTGCGGACTCCGTTTTGTACTTGGATACCAATGCTCAGGGAATTTTTGTTATGAAGTGCCGCCAGTGCGGATTCGAACTGGCGGACTTACAAACGACAACGGCTTAGTTTCGACTTTCAAAGCGACATTCTTATTGATCATATACATCATCGACAATGTGACACAGATCACTCCGACAATAATGTATCCCAAGGTGTCGAAATGCTCGATTGAACCATTGGCTCCCTCAACAACAATCAGACCGGCAATCACAGAGGCGATACCACCAGATACTGATTGGATGGAAGAACTCACCGACATGAAAGCTCCGCGATTGGCCGGAGACGGAATCGCCGACATCAAAGTTTGTGCTGGAATCATACGCGAGAAAACACCTAAGAACATAATGGCATTGATCAGAATTACTAACGGCAAAGGCGTGATACCTAAGTTCGTGTAAATCACAACCATCACCATCATCAGCAATGAGCCGACAATAAAGACTCTGTACTTTCCAAAATTATCGCTCGCCTTACCGATCATAGGACCAATCACAATTGCGCAAATTCCTGAGATTAAATAAATGATAGGAAGCTGAGCCATCGAGATTCCCAGGTTGTTCACCGTGTAGGCACTTGAAAACGGCATCAGCATAAAGCCTCCCGTCGTCAAAAGAGCCATGGTCACATAAGCCAAAAGATACTGTGGCGTCTTCACTGTTTCTGTCAGATGGCGTAAAGGACTGCGCTCGGCTTGCAAGTGCAAATGACCATCCACGGGCTTTAAATAAATCCAAATTAAAACACCGGCAACAGATCCAAAGAGAACGATCATCATAAACGGCGCATGCCATCCCCACAAGTTAGACAAATAAAGTCCCGCCGGAATTCCTAGGATTTGGCTTGCAGCAAACGCTGTTTGCATAAGTCCCATCACGCGACCACGCAATTCGTATTCAAATAAATCCGTCGCAATAGCTCCGCAGATTGCACCCAGAACTCCACCAAAAAGTCCTGTGACCATACGAGCGGCCAGCAGCATATGGAAGTTCGGAGCCAATCCACAGAATAAAGTTCCCAGAATAAATCCGACATAGAAAAACAAAAGTAATTTCTTTCGATCATAACGGTCAGCGAAACCCGCCGCTAAAAATCCAGAGATCCCGGCACTCACTGCATACACCGAAACCACCAGCCCAAACTGTGTAGGACTGATTTTCAATGCCGGCATCAATGCTGCCCCCAACGGAGATAAAATCATAAAATCTAAAATAACCGTGAATTGAAGAAACGTTAGAATGGCAATCACTGCTTTTTGATAACTTGTGAACTTCACAAAAACCTCGTTTTACTAAAGATGATTTTTAAATAAATCGAAGTGAGAAGCTCTTTGGGATCAAGGCGCCTTCGCAACACCTTAGCTAAGACTAACGAAGCGCTGAGATGAATGCAAATACTTTAGACAGCCCAGTGACACTCTTCCGAAATCGTTCTCCGTTTGAGAATCTCATCTTGAGACACTGCGTGGTTAAATTTCGATAATCACTGATCTTTTGTGATCTTTTCGAACTTGAACGCTCCTTGCAATACCTCGTTGGTATGAAGATTTTGAAGATATACAAACCATTCATAGCGGGTCTTTTAGGCACGATGCTCCTTGCCGGATTTACCGGAAAGGAAAAATACGTTGAGCTTGAAAGCTATCTTAACGGGCGCACTTCAGCGTCGTTTACGGCAAACTCCAATAATATTGCGGAGACTTTGCAAGCCGGAACTCGCGGCGAGATCCTCGAGTATAAAAAACTTCCTTCGGGTAATTATGGTTTGCGTATCAAGGTGCTTAACGGCAACCATGCCAATAGCGTCTTTTGGGTCTATCATAAACTCAGTGATTCCGATTTAGCTCTTTATGAAACAGTCCCTCAAGGTTGGGGGAAATCCCGCGCGGTGGCTTCTGTTGAAAAAGCCCGCGGAGTTCAAACAACTCGCGACACTCAAGCTCTCACGGATTCGGGTCGCACAGCGGTGGAATTGATCGGTCAATCCAATAAATCTTTGAAAACTGCAGGCGAACCAGCCTGTGTTAATTGCTCAATCTCTCCGGTGGCGGGACAACGCTCTTTGCTTCGCCCTCCAACATCTCGTGGGATGTCGAAAGCATGTTCTAATTTGATGAATGCTGAAGGAGAATTAGGAACTCAAGGACAAAGTGTTTTTTCTATCATGGCTGAACCTAGATACGCAGGTTACTTCACGGCGAATAATGCACTAGGAAGTTTCTGCCCGAAGTTCAATACCCTTTCTAAGTCACAAAAACTTCACGCTTGGACTTGGTTCTGGACAGCTTTGGCAAAAGAAGAATCCAGTTGCAACCTAACACAGAAACATGGCACGACTTACAGAGACAAAGCTGGCAACTTGCGCGTTTTGAATCCTCGCGAAGGTTACGGCATGTGGGCTCTTGAAAGAGACCGCAACGTGCGCGCATGGCGCGGAGCTGCTTGCAACAACATCGCAACAGCCGAAGGCCAAGCACGATGCTCTATCGACATTATGATGCAAACACAGTTATCTAAAGGAAGAACGGCCGGAGTCAATTCGATGAGTTACTGGGGACCAGTACGTCGCGGTAACACTCAATTGATGCCACACATGAGGAGACTAAGCTTATGCTTCTAAATATCAGAACTACTTTAGCAGTCGCTTTAACGTTCCTTAGTTTTTCAGCTCACGCCCAAAAAGCCGCTTTCCTGGAAGCGGGAAAATACCAGCTGACTTCGGGCGAGAAAGCTTTGTGCAGAAGCCTTTCGATTTCTGAAAGTGATTTGCAAGCAAAACGCCTGTCTATCGGTGGGCTTTATGATTTCGAAGTAGGTAATTCAAACCACAATATCGAATCAGACATCGATCCTGATTGTGAATTCAGAGAACAAAACCGCGTGCAAAACCGCAGCAACGACACTTTGTTGGTTCGTATCAACGAAGAATACTGCAAAGGAACACTGCGCTCTAAAACAGTTTCAGCGGCTGTTATTACTCCGAACGAAATTCAAATCCGTCATCAAGTGGACGGTGCTGAAGTAAACTGCGTTTGGCAAAAATAAGAATTTAAAAGCATGAAGGGCTTATAGAGAAAAGCCCTTCATTAATTTTGCAGCAATGGGATTATCGATTTTTCTGTCCGCCGCCATCAACCAAATTTCTTCGTATACACCTTTCAAAGTTCCCAAAACTATGAGCTTTTTTTCTTTGAGTAAATCCGAAGCCGCCACTTCCGCAATTGGAATAAGGCCGACTCCCTCAGCACCCAAAAGTTTTTGCAAGC